>CAXNJD010000198.1:0-4097 GCA_964202545.1 Cypionkella sp. | reverse complement strand
AGTCGATGCATTTTATGCGGAGGCTATCGGTGCAGGGGGCAGTGACAACGGCGCGCCTGGTCTGCGCCGCTATCATGATGCCTATTATGGGGCATTTGTGCACGACCCCGATGGCAACAGCATCGAAGCGGTCTGCCACGCGCCGCAGGATTGACAAAGGCAGGGGGCGGCAAACGCCCCCTTTCTTTTATCCATCCACCCGAATGCGGGCGTTTGTTGGATCAAACGGGCTGTCTTCCACCACCACAGCATCCCAAAGCTCGCGGTTCAACCGCACCTTCAGTTTGGTGCCAACCTCGGCCAGATCAGGGCGCACGTATCCCATACCGATTTGCTTGCCAAAGGCGACCGAGTAGCCGCCCGAGGTGAGGCGGCCGATTTTCTCGCCATCGTGCAGCAGCGCCTCTTTGCCCCATGGGTCGGTATCAGATGGGCCGTCAATCAGCAGCGTGCAGCATTTCGAACGGATGCCATGGGCCAGCATTGCCGCCTTGCCTTGGAAATCTTTGTTCAAATCGACAAACCTGTCCAAAGCCGCCTCTAGCGGGGTGGCATCGCGGCCAAGTTCGTTTCCGAACGCGCGGTAGGATTTTTCTTGGCGCAGCCAGTTTTGCGCGCGCGCGCCGACCAGTTTCATGCCGTGCTTTTGGCCCGCTTTCAAAAGCTCATCCCATAGGTGGCGCTGCATCTCTATCGGGTGGTGAAGTTCCCAGCCAAGCTCTCCCGTATAGGCCACGCGAATAGCATTTACTGGCACCATGCCCAGTTCAATGCGACGCGCCGATAGCCATGGGAAACGCTTGTTCGACAGGGCTGTTTCAGGGTCGGCATCTTTAATCAATTCGGCCAAAATCTTGCGGCTGTTTGGGCCTGCAAGGGCGAAAACGCCGTATTGGGTGGTCACATTCTGGATTTCGATATAGCCAAACTGGGGGGCCATATCTTCTGCGCATTTGCGCAGGTAATCGCCATCATAATCTGTCCAAGCCCCTGCCGAAACAAGGTAATATTCGTTTTCGGCGTGGCGCACGATGGTGTATTCGGTGCGCGTGGTGCCCGTTGGGGTCAGCGCATAGGTCAGGTTGATGCGACCCACTTTTGGCAAAGTGTTGCAAGTGAACCAATCAAGAAATGCCGTCGCCCCCGGCCCGCGCACAGCGTGTTTGGTAAAGGCAGTGGCATCGATCAGCCCCGCCGTTTCGCGGATGGCCTTTGCCTCATCGACAGCATACTGCCACCAGCCGCCACGGCGGAAGCTGCGGGTATGATGGTCAAAATCTTCGGGGGCGTTCAGGGGGCCGTAGTAGATGGGGCGTTCCCAGCCGTTCACTTGGCCAAACTGCGCGCCCAGCGCCTTTTGGCGGTCATACACGGGGGCGGTGCGCAGGGGGCGGGCGGCTTCGCGTTCCTCATCGGGGTGGTGCAGAATAAAGACATGGTCATAGCATTCTTCGTTCTTGCGAGCGGCGTATTCGGTGGTCATCCAGCCGCCAAAACGGCGCGGGTCTAGGGAGGCCATGTCAATGTCTGCCTCCCCTTCCGTCATCAATTGCGCAAGGTAATGTCCCGTGCCGCCAGCGGCGGTGATGCCAAAGCTAAACCCTTCCGCCAGCCACATATTGCGCAGGCCAGGGGCGGGGCCGACCAGCGGGTTGCCATCAGGCGTGTAGCAGATGGGGCCGTTGAAATCATCCTTTAGCCCCACAGTTTCGGATGATGGAATGCGGTGGATCATCGACATATATTCGGCCTCGATCCGTTCCAGATCGAGTGGGAACAGATCGGCGCGGAAGGAGGGCGGCACATCATACAAGAATCGCGCGGGGGCGTTTTTCTCGTACGGGCCAAGAATCCAGCCGCCGCGCTCTTCGCGGACATACCATTTCGCATCAGCGTCGCGCAGAACTGGATGCTGATCGTTGGTTTTGCGCCATTCCACCAGCGCGGGGTCAGGCTCGGTGACGATATACTGATGTTCAACGGGAATGGCGGGGGTTTTGATGCCGAGCAGCCGCGCCGTGCGCTGGGCGTGATTGCCCGTGGCGGTGACAACATGTTCGGCGTGGATTTCGAACTTCTCTTCTGTGGGCAGAAGATTGCCGCCCTGCTCGTGCATGCGCGTGCAAGAGACGATCCATTCGCTGCCTGTCCAGCGATAAGCGTCAACTTGGATTTTCCGCTCAAACGTCGCGCACAGTTGCCGCGCGCCTTTGGCCATGGCTTGGGTCACATCGGCGGGGTTGATATAGCCGTCTTGGGGGTGAAACAGAGCGCCGACCAAATCTTCGGTGCGCACCAATGGCCAGCGGTCTTTGATCTGCGCAGGGGTCAGAAATTCGTGATAGACCCCCGCTGTTTCGGCGACGGATGAATAGAGCATATATTCATCCATGCGTTCTTGGCGCTGCGCCATACGCAGATTGCCCACAACATAAAAGCCAGGGTTAAGGCCCGTTTCCGCCTCGAGCCCTTTGTAGAAGTCGACCGAATATTTGTGAATATGCGTTGTCGCATAGCCCATGTTGAAGAGCGGCAGCAGGCCAGCGGCGTGCCACGTGGAACCCGCTGTCAATTCGTCGCGTTCGACCAGCATGGTATCCCAGCCTGCCTTGGCCAGATGATAGGCAATGCCCGTGCCCACCGCCCCGCCACCGACGACCAATGCTTTGACATGCTTTTTCATGGGAACTCTCCGAATTAAGGCCGCAAATTGGCTTTGCCCTGTTCTGCCGCAAGCGGGGGCAAGGGGGCAAGGGGGGGCCGACCTTTGACGGCGAAAAACGACATATGGCTTATTTGCGGCATACCTGCGACGCGCGCGGCGCGGCTTTGGTCAGGGCTTAGCCATTGCCGCCCTGTTGGCGGGGTTAGTCCGCAGGGATGCCCGTGTTGGCGCAGGCCGCCGAACTAGCCCTGTTTTCACCAGTTTTGCCCTGCCGCACCGCCGATTTTGGCCAACAACGCAATTGGCGCGTCAGCTTTGGGGGCGGGTCTTTTTGGGATCGTAATGCGACAAGGGCACAATCACGGCAGGAAGCCGTTTCTGCTGCCCGTCCAGCTTGCCCACCTCTAGCGCGGTGCCAACGGCTGCATGGGCCACATCCACCCGCGCAAGGGCGATGTTTTTGCCAAGCAGCGGCGATCGCATGGAAGATGTCACAACGCCCACCTGCGCTCGGCCCAGATGCACGCAGTCGCCATGGCCGACATCGACATTGGCGTCGATGTCTAGCCCGACGAATTTGTGCAAGGGGGTTTCTTTGCGGCGTATCAGCGCCTCGCGCCCGATGAAATCATCGGTCTTGGACTTAAGCGGCACGGTAAATCCGATGCCCGCCTCGAACGGGTCGGTTTGATCGGAGAAATCATAGCCTGCGAAGATCAGCCCAGCTTCGATTCGCACCATATCAAGGGCGGCAAGGCCCATCGGCTTTAACCCCAGATCGCCGCCATTGGCCCAGACAGCATCATAAACCGCAGCACCGTCTTTGGGGTGGCAGAAGATTTCAAACCCAAGTTCCCCCGTATAACCCGTGCGCGACACGACAACTGGCGCGCCTGTTGGCCCACCAATGCGGCCCACTGTTAGGCGGAACCAGCCCAGTTCTTCGATTGTGGGTTGATGCGGGGCAGTCCAAATCATACGCTGCATGATCTGACGCGAGTTTGGCCCCTGAACAGCCAGATTGTGCAACTGGTCTGTTGACGAGCGCACCATCACCTTTAGCCCCAGTTTTTCGGCCTGCTCGCGCAGCCAAATCCCTGAATAATCATCGCCGCCAATCCAGCGGAACTGATCGCGGCCAAGGCGGAACACAGTGCCGTCATCAATCATTCCGCCGTGTTCATAGCACATGGCCGAATAGACCACCTGCCCCACCGACAACTTCTTGATATCGCGCGTGAGGCACCATTGCATCAGCGCCTCGGCATCTGGGCCCGTCACTTCGAATTTGCGCAGGGGCGACAGGTCTAGAACCACGGCCTTTTCGCGGCAGGCCCAGTATTCTTCGATTGCGCCATTGGCGGAATAGACGCTGGGCAGCCAATAGCCTTTGTATTCCACAACGTTGCGGGTCTTGGCAGAAATAGGCGCG
>CAXNJD010000197.1:0-4101 GCA_964202545.1 Cypionkella sp. | reverse complement strand
GGGGTTCACCGACGATAACCCCGAAACCCGCCGCTTTTTCGCAAATGGCGCAAATGATCGCATGTTGTTTGATTTGCCCGCCTATGGGTTGTCACGCCTGCGTGCGGCAGGCGTAGGCCACGCCGAATGGTGCGGGCATTGCACCTATGGCGCGCCAGACCGATTCTATTCCTACAGGCGCACCACCCATCTGCGCGAGGCAGATTATGGGCGTCTGATCTCGGTTATTCGCCTTTAAACCCGTCCGAAATGTTTCCCCTTTGACGACAAACTGATGCCGCAAATCGGGGTAATGATGGGGCATCGCAGGCAGCTAGGCCGCATTCAAAGAAGGTGCATAATGAAAACCAACCGCCGATGGCTGCAATCTATGATCTTGGCCGCAAGCGCCGAAGATGCACCCACCCTGCCATGGGCAGCCCTTGCGCGCCCAGCCGCACTGCGCCAATCAGCCCCTTAATAGTCTGATTTTATTACATTTTTCATAAATCTAGATGGACGCCGCGCAGCGCAGCCCGCGCGGCTTTTGGCTGCGTGCACCCCGCGATCTATCCTTTTGCGCGAGTGAACTCTGCCTTTGCACGCCGCAATATACCGCCACCTTGTGCTAAACACACCAAGTGGGATTTGTAAGGCTTCTGCCTTACTTAAAGCCCTGTGAATTGCGGCAAAGACAAGGCGCGGCTTGACCCAAAGCCAGTATTTTGCCACAAAGCACACATGCAGTTGTCCTGCTGCATCACATCGCCACGGGCCCTGCGCCCAATGGCACCTGCAAGTTGGGCCGCATTCGGCCCCTCTTGGGACGCTCAGTCAAGGCCGCCCCGATGCTCCTCTGGCATCATGTGGGGCGGCCTGATCCGTTTATGGGGATATGAATATTAGGCGTTCTTTCCCAGCCGCTCTTCCAACACATCAAACGGCAGACCAGGCAAGTCTTTGGCGCAGCGGATCACAAGGCTGGTTTTCACCGAAGCGACATTTTCCGCCGAAGTCAGCCCTTCGGTCAGAAAATTCTGAAAGGTGCTTAGATCAGGGGCGACACATTTCAAAATAAAATCAATCTCGCCGTTTAGCATATGACATTCGCGCACCAAGGGCCACGCACGGCAGCGCTGCTCAAAAGCCGATAGGTCAACTTCGGCTTGACTGCGCAGCCGCACCATCGCAAAAACCTGCACTTCAAAGCCCAACTCGCGCGCATCAACATCAGCGTGATAGCCCTTAATATATCCCGCTTCCTCTAGCGTGCGCACACGGCGCAGGCAGGGCGGCGCGGAAATGCCGACACGGCTGGCAAGCTCGACATTTGTCATCCGCCCGTCAGCCTGCAGTTCGGCCAAGATCTGGCGGTCAATCGGGTCTAACTTATTTGCAATCGCCATGGGTCACTCCTCTGCGCTTCTATCTAGGCGGCAGGGGGGGGCTGCGCAATAATATTTCGCAATAGGTGCAAAATTATTTGCAATCATGCAAATAAATGGGGCGAATTCAATTCCTCCAAATTGTGATGGTCGATTTGCCTGCAAGCCCTTTCGCCGCTGCTTTCGGCGGCATATATGCTGTGCAATAAATATTTCGGAGGGGATCATGACCCAAACGCGCCACACCAAAGTTCTGATCATCGGCTCTGGCCCTGCGGGGTATACGGCAGGTGTCTACGCCGCCCGCGCCATGCTGAATCCCATTTTGGTGCAGGGTATGCAGCCCGGCGGGCAGCTAACCATCACGACCGAGGTGGAAAATTGGCCTGGCGATACTCATGTCCAAGGCCCCGATTTGATGGTGCGTATGCAAGACCACGCGCAGGCCATGGGGGCTGAGGTGATCACCGACATCATCACCAGCCTTGATCTGCAAAAGCGCCCGTTTACCGCAATTGGTGACAGCGGCACCACCTATACCGCCGATGCTGTCATTCTGGCGACAGGCGCGCAGGCCAAATGGCTGGGCCTGCCTTCGGAAGAAAAATTCAAAGGCTTTGGCGTATCGGCCTGCGCCACCTGCGATGGGTTCTTTTATCGCGGCAAAGAAGTGGTTGTGATTGGCGGCGGCAATACCGCCGTGGAAGAGGCACTGTTTCTAACCAATTTCGCCAGCAAAGTCACGCTGATCCACCGCCGCGATACCCTACGCGCCGAAAAGATCATGCAGGATCGTTTGTTCAAACATCCAAAGATCGAAGTGATCTGGAACAGCGAAGTCACTGAAGTTTTGGGCAGCGAGAACCCCAACTCTGTCACCGCCGTGCGCACGCGCAACTTGCAATCGGGCGCGGTGGCCGATGTGCCGTGCCACGGATTTTTCGTGGCCATCGGCCATGCACCCGCCTCGGAACTGGTCAAAGACCAACTACCCCTGCACAACGGCGGCTATGTTCAGGTCGAAGCTGGCAGCACCCGCACCGCCATTGCGGGCGTGTTCGCGGCGGGCGATTTAACAGACCACGTCTACCGCCAAGCGGTCACTTCGGCAGGTATGGGCTGCATGGCCGCGCTGGATGCAGAAAAGTTCTTGGCGGGGCAAGACTAAATGCAGCACTAAACCCGCGCATCGCTTCTCTTTTTCACAAATATCCTGCGGGGGTGAATTGGCCAAAGGCCAAGAGGGGGCCGCATAGGCCCCCTTTCTTAATGCACCATAACAGGCGTCAGGTCATGCTCGCGCGCGACCGAATAGGCCAACTCGCGGCTTATAACGAGTGCGATCTGTTTGCCGTCCTCGCCCGTCAACGCATAGATCGTGTCCACCCCATCCACCTGCATCCGCAGTCGTTCGGGCAGGGTTTCCACCGCCACTGGGCGCACGTAAACCTGATGGCCTGTGGTATCGGTAATATTCAGCTTTTCTGCCATGACACCCCTCCTATTTGCGGCCAATGCGAATGGTCTGCACTACAGCATCGGGCACAATGCGGTGCAAGTCTATATGCAAAAGCCCGTGTTCTACATCGGCCCCTGCAACCTCGACCCCGTCGGCCAGCACAAAGCTGCGCTGAAAGGCGCGTGATGCGATGCCCCGGTGCAGGAACACGCGCTCGCATGTCTCCTCGGACTGCCGCCCGCGCACAACCAACTGGCGGTCTTCGACCGTAATTTGCAAATCTTCTTGCCTAAACCCCGCAACCGCCAGCGTAATGCGATAGGTGCTTTCCGACGTTGCCTCAATGTTAAACGGCGGATAGCCCTCTGACCCTGTTTTGGCCGTGCGTTCGACAAGGCGTTCAAGCTGTTCGAACCCCAGCAGAAATGGGTGGCCCCCAAAGGTAATTTTCGTCATTCTATGTCCTTTCACAAAGCGACACATCAGATCGGCCCCAATGCGGCGGCCCATGGTATGAATATGGGGCGGCAAATTCCATCGCGCAAGGGGCGGGCGCGGCAAACTACCCGCACGAAACCCGCCACGCACGAAAATTTTCCGCCATTTCGTCCATAAATATGCTAGGTTTATTCAGCCGATTCTAAGCAGCGGTGACGGGGTTTGCGCGATGAATGCCACCAGTGAAATGAGCCATACTGAAGTGCTGGCCAACAGGCTAGCAATGCTGCGTAGTGAGCACCGTGCACTGGATATTCAAATTGCCGAACTGTCCGCCGCCGCGCTGCCCGACCGCATCACTATGCAGCGCCTGAAAAAGCAAAAATTGGCGTTGAAAGACCAAATCACCACCCTTTCGGCGCAGCTTATTCCCAATATCATCGCCTAAGGCCGCGCTGCCGCCCTTGCCGCCCCTGCCGTGCCCGTATAATCAGGCAAAAATCGTAGGAGCAGTGCCATGCCAGACCGCACCCCAGACGGCATCGATGTCGGCATCATCATGGGCAGCCAATCAGACTGGCCCACCATGAAAGAGGCGGCGCTGATCCTTGATGAATTTGGCATTTCTTACGAATCTAAAATCGTCTCGGCGCACCGCACGCCAGATCGGCTGTGGAACTATGGCAAAACCGCAGCGGATCGCGGGCTGAAGGTAATTATAGCAGGCGCGGGCGGCGCGGCGCATTTGCCGGGCATGATGGCCAGTAAAACCCGTGTGCCAGTGATTGGCGTGCCTGTGCAGACCAAGGCGTTATCAGGGGTGGATAGCCTGTATTCCAT
>CAXNJD010000196.1:0-4101 GCA_964202545.1 Cypionkella sp. | reverse complement strand
GTTGTGAACGGCAAGGAAATGGCCGCCTATTTCGCGCGCCCCGTGCTGCAAATGATCCTGCGCCAGCCCTTCACTGTGGCCAATGTTGAAGGCCAGTTCGATGTGTTCGCCACTGTTGCGGGCGGCGGTTTGTCGGGCCAAGCGGGCGCGGTAAAGCATGGCGTGTCCAAAGCGCTGCAACTGTATGAACCCAGCTTGCGCCCTGCGCTAAAGGCCGCAGGCTTCCTGACACGCGACAGCCGCGTTGTGGAACGTAAGAAATACGGAAAAGCCAAAGCGCGCCGTTCGTTCCAGTTCTCTAAGCGTTAATTGGCAACGCCGATGGCACTTAAAAAGGGCTGCTTTCGGGCGGCCCTTTTTTGTGTGCAATATACAACCAAAAAGGCGAGGGTCGGGCAATGAACGGGGACGTTATTCGGGAATCCTTGCTTTCAAAAGCGGGGCGCGGGCTGCGGCGGCGCTATAAAACTATGCAGCTGCGCCTTGCGTGGAAGATGGGCTGGCCCACCGTCACTTCCAGCTATGGCCCGCGCTTTGTGGCCAATTATCAGGATGCAACCTTTTGGTTTTACATTAAGGCGTCCTACGGTTTTTTCTAGTGGAAACGTATTTCGGCGATTTCAGACGATTTTATTTTTCTGGATATCGGCGCGAACCAAGGTCTTTATTCCATTTGCGCGGGGCTAAATGACCATTGCCAGCGCGCCTATGCTTTTGAACCTGTGCCAAGAGTGGCTGAATTGCTGCGCCAGAACTTGGCCCTGAACGGGGTGGAGGGCAAAGTTGAGGTGGTTGAAATGGCGGTGTCTGACACAAGCGGCACAGCTGAAATTGTGACCAGCCCCGCGCATAGCGGTGTTGCCTCGATTGCCCAAGGCAATTTGGTGGGCGCCGATACGCTGCGCGAGACCATTCAAACCATCGATGCCGCAGGGCTAGAAGGCATTGTCGCCGCATCCCTCCTGCCGATTTACGTTAAAATTGATGTCGAAGGCCATGAAGAGGCCGTCATCAAAGAACTGCTGAAATGCCGTTTCGCATTCCAGATACGCGAGATGTTTTACGAAGTTGATACGCGTTGGGTGGATCCAGAGTTGCTGCAATCGCTGCTGCAGACGGCTGGGTTTCATACTGCGAAAATCGGGCGCAGAAAACATTATGATGTTTTGGCTACCCGCATTTAGGCTGCCGCTGCGCGCCCTCTGGGCCCGTGAAATCCCTTGGGATAGCCCAGTTTTGCCGATGTTTTTTCGGCGTTGTTTACCATTCGCTAAGCATTTCTGGCCTAACCTGCGGCCATAGTTCTTTGCTTGGCTCTTCAAGGGCCGCATATCGGGGGCCAGAATGGGCATTCAAACCAGTTTTCATGCCGCTTTGGGCGCAGAGTTTTTGGGCATGCGCCTGTCCCGGCGCGGTGATGTTGAAGTTGTCTATGATAGCGGTGCATCGGATCGCCGCGTTTGGCGCGTGATCTCGGGCGGGCAGGGTGTGGGTAGCCTGACATTGCGCGAAGAGGAGGCCATTTCTGAAAGCCTGCGAATCGCAGCCCAAGCCCCGCGCGTGCTGACCGCGTTGCATGACGAGATGAAAAAACGCGCACTTGTATTGGAAAGTGCATAAAGCGCATAGTTTTGCCGCAGACGGCTTGCCCTTGGCTGGCCAACTTCTATAGTTTGATTTTAGGTTAAGCTTGCGCTTGGGCCATCCTTTCGCATTATATGACCAAAATTTCGGCTGCAGCGTCACGCTGCGCCTTCTATAGGGGGAATTATGGCGCAACCTGCTGCGACAAAGCCCAGCTTGCCTGCCCGCGCGGCGCCAAAGCGGCGGTCAGAGGCTGTTAATGGGCTGTTGATGGTCAGCCCAACGGCAATTTATGCGCTGCTGCTACTGGCAGCCCCCTTGGCTACGATTTTCGCCTATTCCTTCCTCACCGACGGCTATCTGACGGTGGAACTTACCCCGACCATCGGCAGCTATGTCGAGGCGTGGACAAACGAGGTTTACCGCGTGGTCATGTTGCGCAGCCTTGGCGTGGCGATGGCGGTGACACTGGCAACCGTGGTTTTGGCCTTTCCTATTGCATATTATGTCAGCTTTTACGTGGAACCTTCGCGCAAATCGCTGTGGCTGTTTTTGATAACGATCCCGTTTTGGACAAGCTATCTGATCCGCGTGTTTCTGTGGAAGGTGATCCTTGGCTTTAACGGCGTGGTCAATTCGGGGCTGATGGGGCTGGGCATTATCGACGAGCCGCTAACCTTTATCCTGTACAACACCAATGCCATCGTCATCACGCTGGCCCATGCCTATGCGCCATTTGCAATTTTGCCGATTTTTGTGGCGCTGGAAAAAATCGACCGATCCTTCCTTGAGGCGGGGCGCGATTTGGGCGAAAGCAGTTTTGTGACTTTTTTCCGCGTGACGCTGCCCTTGGCCATGCCGGGGGTGATTTCGGCGGTGATGATCGTGTTTATTCCCACCATTGGCGATTATGTCACCCCGCATTTGGTTGGCGGGCCAGAGGGTAAGATGGTCGCCAATTTGGTGCAGGTTTTGTATCTAAAGTTGGACAATTACCCGTTGGGGTCTGCTCTGGCGGTGTCATCCATGCTGCTGGTGGGTCTTGTGCTGGTCATGGCAGCGATGCAACTTGCCATTTTTGGATATGTTTTCAAACGCATAGCGGGGCAAACGCCGCTGATCTTGGCCATATTCACCGCGCTGGCTGCAGCCCAAGCATTGCTGGTGGTGGTCATCGCGCTGTGGCTTGTCACAGGTAGCGCGGTGCTGACGGTTGCTTTGGGCGCGGCGCTGCACGTGGTTGCCCTTCTTGCCCTGCGCCGCAAAAGGAGCGCGCTATGAACGGCGGCTGGTTTCGCATTTACGCCTATGGATTCTTGCTGTTTTTATACGCGCCCATCTTATTGCTGCCGATTTTCGCCTTTAACGACGGCGCAATTGTCGCCTTTCCCTTGGCGGGTTTTACCACAAAATGGTTCGACCAGTTGTGGGTGGAACCTGCCCTGCATCAGGCGCTGAAAAACTCGCTGATCATCGCAGTGTCGGCGTCAATTTTGTCAACCTGCCTTGGCGTTTTCGCCGCCCGCGCCAGTACACGTTATAACTTCCCATTGAAAGGTGGCATCATTGGCATGATCATGCTGCCCTTGGTTCTGCCTGAAATCATCCTGGCCAGTGCGCTGCTGGTGGTGCTGCTGGGCATTGGCATTCCTTTGTCGATCTATACGGTGATCTTGGGCCATGTGCTTGTTTGCACACCGTTTTCTATTGCCGTTCTAACGGCGGCCTTTCAATCTTTGGACAAATCTTTGGAAGAGGCGGCCTATGATTTGGGCGAAACCCCTGCATCCACCTTTCGGCTGATTATCTTGCCGCTTGTCACGCCGGGCATCATCTCATCCTTGCTGATGACTTTTACCATTTCCTTGGACGAGTTTTTGATGGCCTTCTTCTTAGCCGGAACCGAGCCGACCTTGCCCGTCTATATTTTCTCGCAGTTCCGCTTCCCTAAATCTGTGCCTGTGGTTTTGGCGCTTGGCACGGTTTTAGTTGTGGCATCGATTATCCTTCTGACCATCGCAGAATATTTCCGCCGCCGCGGCATTGCCAAAACGGGCGGGAAAGACACTGGAGGCTTCCTATGAGTTCCGAAAAACCCGTCATGATCGAATTTCGGGACGTGCATAAATACTATGGCGATTATCACGCGCTGCGGGGCATCAATGCAACCATCCGCGCGGGCGAGTTTTTCTCGCTTCTTGGCCCATCGGGCTGCGGCAAAACCACGCTTTTGCGCACCATTGCAGGGTTTGAAGGCATTTCTTCGGGCGCGGTGATGATTGGCGGCGAAGATATGGCCGATGTGCCCGCCAACCAGCGTCCGACCAATATGGTGTTTCAATCTTATGCGATTTTCCCGCATTTGTCGGTTGAGGAAAATGTTGGCTTTGGTCTGCGCAAAGACCCGCGGTCCAAGGTGGAAAAGGCCAAAGCCGTCGAAGATGCGCTGGGAATGGTCGGGCTAAAGGGATTTGGCGGGCGGGCGGCACATGCGTTGTCGGGCGGGCAACGTCAGCG
>CAXNJD010000195.1:0-4112 GCA_964202545.1 Cypionkella sp. | reverse complement strand
GCTTACGGTGAATACCCCGTCTGTTCCAGTGCCCGATCTCGCGATTGCGCTGGATAAGTTTGCCATCGCCCTGACCGCGCCCATAGCGCCCAGCGAGGCGGAGCTGCCCTTTGCCTTTTCGACCCAGCTGGCAAACCTTAGCTTGTCTGATGCGCTGTGGGCCATGTTCGATCCAAGCGATGCTTTGCCGCGCGATCCGATCAATTTGGTGATTGATAGCGAAGGCACAACCAAACTGAACGCAGTGCAGGCAGACCCGAATGCTGCGCCGATGTTGCCTGCACAACTGGAAACGCTGAACCTAAAGGCCCTACAGCTTTCGGTGGCGGGCGCGGAACTGACAGGGGCTGGCACCAGCACCTTTACCCCCGATCAAAACGGCACTCCCAGCCCCAATGCCAAGCTGGATTTCACGCTGACAGGCGCGAATGGGCTGATGGATAAGCTTGTCGCATCGGGGCTGATCTTGCCCGAAATGCTGACCTTTCCGCGCATGATGCTGGCGATGGTGGCAAGCCCCATGCCGGATGGATCGGATGGCTATACATCCACCATCGAAATTCAGGACAAGGCCGTGTCAGCCAATGGCCAAGTGCTGTATCAACTGCCATAAGGGCAGGGGTTCTTGGGGTAGGAAAGCACAATGACGATTGATCTTGCGGGTTTGACAGATGCGCTGCTGACCGCTGCGCGCAGCGCTGGGGCCGAGGCGGCTGATGCGATGGCCCTATCTGGCGCGGCCCTTTCGGTTGACAGCCGCAAAGGCGCGCTAGAGCAGGCCGAACGTGCCGAATCGATCGAGATTGGCCTGCGCGTGCTGATTGGCGGGCGGCAAGCCTGCGTTTCGGCATCTGACATATCGGCGCGTACTATATCCGAACTGGCCGCGCGCGGCGTGGCTATGGCACGCGAGGCCCCCGAAGACCCCTATGCTGGCCTAGCAGACCCTGCGCAACTGGCCAAAGGGTGGGATTTGGCGGCGCTGGAACTGCATGAGGATGCCCCCGAAACAGGCGCGGGCGAATTGCAAGAGATGGCCCGCGCCGTGGAAAACGCAGCGATGGCGCGCGCTGGCATTACCCAAGTGGAAGCTTCCGCCAGCCACAGCCGCCGCGCGGTGCACTTGGCGGGTAGCCACGGCTTTTCAGGCGGTTATGCGCGGTCTAGCACATCGGTTTCTGCCGTGGCGTTTACAGGGCAGGGCACCGCGATGGAACGGGATTACGCTGGCGAAGGGCGCATTTACCGCGCCGATTTGCCCGATTTGGCGAGTATCGGCACGCTTGCCGCCAGCCGCGCGCTGGCGCGTGCGGGCGCGCGCAAACCTGCCACGGGCACCTTTCCCGTGCTGTTTGATGAACGTGTCGCCTCATCGCTGATTGGTCATTTGCTGATGGCGATCAATGGCGCATCGATTGCGCGCGGCGCGTCTTGGGCGCTGGATTTGCTGGGGCGGCAGGTGTTGCCTTCGGATTTGTCCCTTATTGAAGACCCGCTGCGCCCGCGCATTTCTGGCAGCCGCCCGTTTGATGGCGAAGGTTTGCCATCCGCCCGCCGTATGGTGGTTGAAAACGGGGTACTTATGGGCTGGACGCTGGATTTAGCATCGGCGCGCAAGTTGGGCATGCAATCCACCGCATCGGCGGCGCGGGGCACATCAGCCCCGCCTTCGCCATCGTCCAGCAACATCGATCTGATGCAGGGTGTGCAGTTGGGCGGCGCCAAGACGCAGGCGGCATTGCTGGCGGATATGGGCACGGGGCTGCTGATCACCTCGATGATTGGCAGCACCATCAACCCCACCACGGGCGATTATTCGCGCGGGGCGGCAGGGTTTTGGGTGGAAGGCGGCCAGCTTGCCTATCCTGTCAACGAATGCACCATAGCGGGCAATTTGAAAGACATGCTGCTGCGCATTATCCCCGCCAACGACGCGCGCGCGCATCTGTCTACCCGCGTGCCCAGCCTGTTGGTGGATGGCATGGTGATTGCGGGGGCTTAAGCCGCCTAAGCGCTAACCCAACAAAAAGGCCGCCCAGTTGGGCGGCCTTTTTGTTACTTTTTCTTCGGGGGCACAAAGCGTTTGGATGTATCGCGCGCATCTGTCTTTGGCTTATCTACCTTGCCTTTAAAGGCGGGCTTGCCGCTGGGCTTGCCGTCATAGGCCTTACCCTCGGCTGCGTGGCTTTTGAACCCTGCCGCGCGGGGGGGCGCATCTTTGCCGCCGCCGTGGGATTTAAACCCTGCCGATCTGGGGGCGAATGGCTTGGCATCGCCAAAATCGCGCGCGCCTTCCTTTTTGGCATAGGGTTTGGCCCCATCTTCGCGCTTAGCATAAGGCTTGCTTGCGGGGGCTGCATCATCACGCTTGGCATAAGGCTTTGGCGCGTATGGCTTGGCCGTGTCATCCCGCTTGGCATAGGGTTTCGCGCCGTAAGGTTTGTCGCCATCTTCCCGCTTTGCATAAGGCTTTGCGCCATATGGCTTGTCCGCGCTTTTCGCGCCATAAGGTTTGGCCCCATACGGTTTGGCATCACCCTTGGGCGCATAGGGTTTGCTGCCCCCCTCTTCGCGCTTGGCATAAGGCTTACGCTCGGGTTTTGGGCCCGGGGCTTCGGCTGGGGCGCGGTCTGATCCGCCCAAGGGATTATAGGCGGCACTGTATCCGCCGTCGTCTTCCACAACGCGGGTGGGTTTTGGGGTATAGGCGGGCTTATCGGCGCGCGGCGGGCGTGCGGGCTTTTCTTCATAGGATTTGGCCGCATAGGGTTTGTCGCCATCACCCTGCTTGGCATAGGGTTTGGCGGCAGGTTTGCTGCGCGGCTTATCGGCAAAGCCACCTTCGCTGCGGGGTGCGCGCTCGGGTCGGTCAAGGTTCGGCTCGCCTTCCAGCCGCGCCATTTGCACGCCGCTTTCCAACTCTAGCCCCGCGCCAAACTTGCCAGCCTGTGCGGCGGCAATTTGCACAAAGGTTTGGTTTTCTTGCACGCGAATTGCGCCGATGGAATCCTTGGCTATGCCGCCTGCATCGCAGATTTTGGGCAGCAGCCAGCGCGCTTCGGCGCGGCCCGCGCGGCCAACCGACAGCGAGAACCAGACCGATGCGCCAAATTCGCCGCGCTCGCGCGGGGCGCTGTCGCGTGGTGGGCCTGCTTGGTCTGACAGAACATCGGGGGCGGATCGCCCTTCGCGCCACATCCGCACAAAGGCGGCGGCGGTTTGCGCGGGGCCATAGCGGTCGACCAAGCTTTGCGCCAGTTCGGCATCATCGCCCAAAGGGGCCTGCAAGAACGGATGATCGGCAAGGCGCAAATCCTCGCGCCCCTGAACATCTTCTGCGCTGGGCGCTGGGCCCCATTCGGCCACCACTTTGGCCCCTTGCAGCAGGCGCTGGGCCTTTTTGAATTCGGATGGCGAGACGATCAGCGCCGAGACGCCCTTTGACCCCGCCCGCCCTGTGCGGCCAGACCGGTGTAGCAGCGTTTCGGAATTGGACGGCAGATCGGCGTGGATCACCAAATCCAGCCCTTTTAGATCGATCCCGCGGGCCGCAACGTCGGTGGCAACGCATACACGCGCACGGCCATCGCGCAGCGATTGCAGCGCCAGCGTGCGTTCTGATTGCGACAACTCGCCCGATAGGGCCACCACCTGAAAACCGCGATTGCCCATACGGGCCAGCAATTGATTCACATTGGCGCGGGTTTTGCAAAACACAATCGCCGCGCGCGCATCGTAATAGCGCAGGGCGTTGAAAATGGCATGTTCGCGGTCGCGCACAGCCACCGAATAGGCGCGGTATTCGATATCGACATGCTGCTTTGCCTCGCCTTGGGCGGCAATGCGCAGCGCGTCGCGTTGAAAATCGCCCGCCAGTTTGGCGATTTCTTTGGGAACGGTCGCCGAAAACATCAGGGTGCGGCGATCTTCGGGGGCGGCTTGCAGGATGAATTCCAGATCTTCGCGGAACCCCAAATCTAGCATTTCATCCGCCTCGTCCAACACGGCAGCGCGTAGGCCAGACAGGTCTAACGAACGCCGCTCGATATGGTCGCGAAGGCGGCCTGGGGTGCCGACAACAATATGCGCGCCGCGATCCAGGGCGCGCTTTT
>CAXNJD010000194.1:0-4128 GCA_964202545.1 Cypionkella sp. | reverse complement strand
AAAGCCAATCAATGCGCGATTGCACTTCATCCGCACCAATATATCGGTTGGCAGGAATGATTGTGCCATCATAAAGGCGCATGATCAGCGTCGGGTCATCCAGCCCGCGGTTCGGGTCCATCACAAGGCGCGAGAAGTGCGAACAAATCACAGGGCTATCCAGCGCCGCCCCCAACGCCCGCGCCACGCCTGCCGCCCCCACGTCATAGGCAATATGCCGCGCCATATCTTCGGGGGATATGCCCAGATCGCCCCCGGCCACCCAATCGGGCACATGATTGCTGGCATGATCGCAGGTAATCACAAACCGCCCCGTGCGCTCTGCCCCCTCAATCTGATAAGCGCTCATCTTTTCCTCACATATTCGTAACATCTCACTTTTATGCTGCATTTGCGCGATGCGCCAGTTGCCCCGCCGCGCATCTTGGGCCATAAGGCGCGTGGCCCACCACGAAACATGAACGTATACAAAGGAAGATGGCATGAGACGCCTTCGGAACGTAAAGATCGTGGCCACATTGGGCCCTGCATCCAGCACCTATGAAATGATCCGCGCTTTGTTCGAGGCAGGGGCAGATGTGTTCCGCCTGAACATGTCGCACGGAACCCACGCCGAACAGCGCGCGCGCTTGGACATCATCCGCAAGGTCGAGGCTGATGTTGGCCGCCCGATCTGCGTTTTGGCTGATCTTCAAGGGCCAAAACTGCGCGTCGGAACCTTTGCCAACCCTGCAGGCGAAGAACTGGTCGAAGGCGCGGCCTTCCGATTGGATCTTAGCGCAGAGCCCGGCGATTCAACACGCGTCCAACTGCCCCACCCTGAAATTTTCGCAGCGCTCGAACCTGGCTCGTCGCTTCTGGTCAACGACGGTAAAATCCGCCTGATCGTCAAGGATTGCGGCAAAGATTTCGCCAATTGCATCGTGACAGTGGGCGGCATGATTTCCAACCGCAAGGGCGTGAACGTGCCCGATGTGGTGCTGCCGCTCGCCGCGCTGTCTGCTAAAGACCGCGAAGATTTGGAATTTGCCTGCACCTTGGGCGTAGACTGGCTGGCCCTGTCCTTTGTGCAGCGCCCCGAAGATGTGATCGAGGCCAAGCAACTTGCCAAAGGCCGCGCCGCAGTTTTGTCAAAAATCGAAAAACCTGCTGCTGTGAAAGCCTACACCGCCATTTTGCAGGTATCCGATGGCATCATGGTTGCCCGCGGTGATCTGGGTGTTGAATTGCCCGTCACCTCGGTTCCGCCCATCCAAAAACGTCTGGTGCGCGAAGCGCGCGCCGCGGCCAAGCCTGTGATCGTCGCCACGCAAATGCTGGAATCGATGATCGAAAGCCCCGTGCCAACGCGCGCCGAAGTGTCCGACGTAGCCACTGCCATTTATGAAGGAGCAGATGCGGTAATGCTATCGGCAGAATCTGCAGCAGGCAAATACCCAATCGAAGCCGTCACGACGATGAACAACGTGGCACTGTCGGTCGAACAAGACCCAACCTACCGCCAAGTGATCGAGGCATCGCGCTCGGTGCACCGCCAGACCATCGCCGATGGTATCGTTGCCGCCGCCCGCGAAATTGCAGAGGCCACGAATATCAAGGCCATCGCCTGCTTTACCCAATCGGGCGACACCGCCAGCTTGGTCGCGCGCGAACGGCCCCGCGTGCCGATCATCGCGCTGACCCCGCTCATGTCCACCGCGCGGAAAATGTCGCTGATCTGGGGCACGCACTGCGCTATCACCCCGCCGCAAGACCGCTTTAAGGGCGCAGTGATTGCAGCCGTGCGCGCTGCGCGCTCGGATGGGTTTGCCGAACTGGAAGATATGATCGTGCTAACCGCAGGCGTGCCATTCAACGTCAAAGGCACGACCAATATCTTGCGCGTCGCCCCTTGTGACGAACGCCTCAACAGCCAAGTCGATCCTGAATAGGCACGCACCAATGGCCATCGACACCGATTTTTTCGTTGTAGTTGGTCTTCTTGTCGCGGCGCTGTCGCTGCCCTCGGCTTTGTCGGCCTTTGCCGATGAACGCTTTCCCACCGTGGCGCTTGTTGTCACCGCGCTGGGGCTAGGCACAGTGGCCTTAGGGTTCTATGGCGCGCAAGGGGGCTACAGCCTTGCGCGCATTCCCCATTCCTTCGTAGAAATCCTCGCGCGTATCCTAAACTAATCCGCGCGCTTCCTAACTCTGCAAATATCCTGGGGGGGAGCGAAGCGGTTGGGGGGCAAAGCCCCCCTTCAGCCCTCAATCACGCTTCGGCGCGTCAATCACCCGCCCAGCCGCCACAAACTCGGCCACCCTTGCGGCGATCTGGTCGCGGTGCCACAGGCCCATCCCGCGATGCAACGTCTCAGGGTTATTCTCCTCGCCCGCAGGCAGGCTATCGGCGGTTTCCAAAACAAACTCGCGCGGCGCACCAAAGCTAAAGGGCGCTGCCTGCATGTTAAAGCTTTTCTCGCCGCCGTTCTTATACACCCAGCGGTTTTCGGGCTTGATCCACGAGGTCACCAGCAGCCATTCAATGTTCGACGCCACAAAGTTTTCAAAAAACGCCCAGCGCATGTCAAAGGTCAAATGCACCAAACAATCGCGCACCATCAGCATATCGGCGGCGGGCAGCGTATCAGACGTAATATCCCCCAACGCAAAATGCCGCGTCTCGCTGGCGAATTGCTGGTTAAAATCGTTCAACGTATTGGAAATTTCCCATCCCCAATATTCGATCCCGCTTAAATCGACATGCTGCATCCAAAAGAAATCACCGCAGGGCGCATCGACAAAGCGTTTGATTTTATACGTCTCAAACAACCTTGGCAGCGCGGCGCGCAGGCGTTTAGTGGCGCGCAAACTGGCGTTGAACCCCGATTTTGACACGCCTTCGGTGCCGCGCGACCAATCGCGATGTTCAAACACCTTTTGCAAATCTTCGCGCATTTTCGCAAACCTCTATGATTTCGCCCTAGCTATCATAGGTTGTGCAGATAGGTCTAGCAGCGCGGTTAAGCTTGCGGAAAAGATCAGTCCGATGGTTTTTTGGGCGCGTCAATAGGCCGCCCAGCCGCCACAAATTCGGCCACCCGCGCTGCGATCTGGTCGCGGTGCCACACGCCCATGCCGCGATGCAAGGATTCAGGGTTGTTTTCCTCGCCCTCGGGCAGAACCTTTGCGGTTTCAAGGATAAACTCTACGGGCGGGCCAAAGCTGAATGGCGCTGCTGTCATACTGTGCGATTTATGCCCGCCGTTCTTGTACACCCACGGATTAACAGGCGCGATCCACGAGGTGATCAGCAACCATGGAATGTTCGATGCCACGAAATTTTCAAAAAACGCCCAGCGCATATCAAATTTCAGCAACACCAAACAATCGCGCACCATTAACATATCTGCGTCTGGGAACGGATCGGACGTGATATCGCCTAATGAGAAATGCTTGGTTGGACTGCCATAGCTTTTCTTGTTGGCTTCGATAAGCGATTCCGAAACCTCCCAGCCCCAATATTCAATGCCCGTCAAATCTACATATTTCATCCAAAAGAAATCGCCGCACGGCGCATCGACAAGGCGCTTAACCTTATACGTTTCCAGCAACCTTGGCATAGCATTGCGGATATGCCGTGTCGCATGTCTGGTGGCCCCAAAGCCAGATCTTGAAACGCCCTCTTTGCCGCGCGACCAATCGGAATGTTCAAAGATCTTTAGCATTTCCTCGCGCACGGCTCACCTCTTATCGTTTCCATTTTGGAAAAAATAGCACGACCGTTCTAGTTGCGTCAAGAACAGCTTAGAATCGCCCTTGCTCTTTACAAACGCTGCGCCTATAGGAACGTCTTCTATACCCGCGCGGCTGGCCAAAGTGGCATGCCAAGTCCGCGCCTGAAACCATGGAGATGGAAATGCCCAAGATGAAGACCAAGTCAGCGGCGAAAAAGCGCTTTAGCTTTACCGCCTCGGGCCGTGTCAAAGCTGGCGTTGCCGGCAAACGGCACGGCATGATCAAGCGCAGCACAAAGTTCATTCGCGACGCATCGGGCACGATGCTGCTAAATGACAGTGATGCGAAGATCGTCAAAAAATACATGCCCTATAACCGGTAAGGAGATAGCATATGTCCCGCGTAAAATCC
>CAXNJD010000193.1:0-4143 GCA_964202545.1 Cypionkella sp. | reverse complement strand
TAGGGCCACATCCTTGACCGTCACGTCATTGGCAAAATCGAGCCATGCGCGCGCATATGTCCCGCCCGATGTCTCCATCGCCCAAAGCGGCGTGATGATATAGGGCGCATCTTCACAATCAGGCACGGCGAATGGCGCAGGTTTGCGCCCCATTTCCGCCAATACAGCAGCGGCGGCTTCTGCCCCTTGGGTAAAGGCGGATTTGGTGGAAAAATCGCCATTGCAGGCCCCGACTGCGCGCATGTTGGGAATGGCATTTGCCTGCGGAACAAAGGCGGCAAGGCTTGCCTCCCACCTTGGGCGGCCATTCATATGGCAGGTCAAATGCACCATCGGGTTCCAGCCACCAGACACGGCAAGCACGTCACAGTCCAACGAAAATTCGCCGTTCAAATGGGTGCCGCTGATGTGGCGCAGCCCATGGCGGCCCTTGGTTTTGGTGATGCGCGCGTTCAGATGCACAGGGCAATCTTCGACAACCGATGCATCGGGGCGCGTGTCCAGTATCGCCAGAACATTAACCCCAGCCTGGATCATCTGCCGCGCCACGCGCCGCGCGCTATCATTATTGGCCAGCAGCACCACCTTTTGCCCCACCGCCACGCCGTAAATGTTCAGATAATCTTGCACGGCAGATGCCAGCATAATGCCAGGGCGGTCGTTGTTTTCAAAGGCAATCGGGCGTTCCAGCGCGCCAGCTGCCAAAATGGTCTGCGCCGCCGTGATGCGCCAGAAACATTCACGCGGAAGGTCAGCGCGCGGGGCGCGGTGCAGGCCCACCCGCTCCAGCGCCGAATAAACCCCGCCATCATAGGCCCCCGTCACCGCCGTGCGCGTCATCACGCGCAAATTGGGCAGGGCGGCCATTTCGGTGCGCGCCTTTTCCAGCCAATCGGCGGCAGGCGCACCATCCAGTTGCGGCATATCACCCAAAAGGCGCCCCCCAATATGCGCCTTTTCCTCAGCTAGGATCACATCCGCGCCTGCGCGTGCCGCTGTCAACGCGGCGGCTATCCCCGCAGGGCCGCCGCCAATGACAAGCACATCGCAAAAGGCATAAGATTTTTCATACTGCCCTTCGTCATGCTTGCCCGACAGGCTGCCAAGCCCCGCCGCGCGGCGGATAATCGGCTCGTACAGGGCTTCCCAGAAGGCGCGCGGCCACATGAAGGTTTTATAGTAAAACCCCGCCCCCAGAAACGGCGTGGCCAGATCGTTTATCGCCAAAATGTCAAACCGCAGGCTGGGCCAACGGTTTTGGCTGCGGGCATTGAGCCCTTCGAAAATCTCTTGCCCCGTGGCGCGCACATTGGGGGTGTGATTGGTGGTGCCCACCACTTCAACCAAGGCATTGGGTTCTTCAAACCCCGCCGTCAAAACCCCGCGCGGGCGGTGATATTTAAAGCTGCGCCCCACCACGCGCACGCCGTTTGCCAGCAGCGCCGAGGCCAGCGTATCGCCCTTATACCCCTGATAGCGCTTGCCATCGAAGGTAAAGCTGATGGGCTTTGCGCGGTCAATCAACCCGCGTCCGTCAATGCGCATGTCAGGCGTCCTTTTTCGGCGTTTTGGCTGGGGCGGCAGGTTTAGCTGCGGGTTTTGGGGCAGCTTTCACTGCGGGTTTTGCCGCAGCACGAGCGGGTTTCGCAGCAGCAATAGCGGCAGGTTTCGCGGCAGGCTTTGGTGCAACCTGCGCCCCCATGACCAATTCCGCCCCCATAACAGCATGGCTGATGGTGTTGCGCGTCACCTTCAGCCACGCTGCACATCCGCCCTCATGATACCACAAATCCTGCACTTGCCCTGCGATATTATCGCGCAGAAATAATTGGTTATCCAAAGCATCCAAATCCGCATCCTGCCCCACAAGAGATAGATAATCAGGGCTGCCGTAGTAATAAAACTCGCGTCTATCGCGCGGCCCGCACAGGGGGCATGGGATTTTCATCGTATCCTCCTAATGCAAATTATGTTGGCTTCCAGTGCCTTCTTCGTCCAGCGTATGCCCCGTGCGGAACCGATCCAGACGGAAGCGTTTGGCAACTTCGTGGCTTTGATCCGTGGCCATCAAATGCGCCATGCACCAGCCCGAAGCAGGCACCGCTTTGAACCCGCCATAATTCCAGCCCGCATCCAAATACAGCCCCTGCACGGGCGTTTTATCAATAATCGGGCTGCCATCAGGCGTCATATCCATAATCCCGCCCCATGATCGCAGCACCTTTGCGCGGCCAATCATCGGCATCAGGGTCATGCCCGCCTCCATCACATGTTCCACCATCGGCAGGTTCCCGCGCGAGGCGTAACTTGCGTAAAAATCAATATCCCCGCCAAAGACAAGGCCGCCCTTGTCCGACTGGCTGATATAGAAATGCCCCATCCCGAATGAAATCACATGGTCGATCACCGGCTTTAGCCCCTCGGTTACAAAGGCCTGCAAGACATGGCTTTCAATCGGCAATCGCATCCCAGCCATAGCAGCCACCTGACTTGACCGCCCCGCCACCACAATCGCCACCTTTTTGGCACGAATGGCCCCGCGCGTGGTTTGCACGCCGCGCACAACTCCGCCGTCAATATCAATGCCCGTCACTTCGCAGTTTTCAATCAGATCAACCCCGCGCTGATCTGCCCCGCGCGCATAGCCCCAAGCCACCGCATCGTGCCGCGCCGTGCCGCCGCGCCAATGCATCAGCCCGCCATAAATCGGAAAGCGGGTTTGCTCGAAATCGAGGTAAGGCACTTCTTCGCGCACCTGCTCGCGCGTCCACAGTTCGGCATCGTCACCCTGATTGATCATGGCATTGCCCCGCCGCGCCAACGTGTCGCGCTGCCCGTCCGAATGGCACAGCACCAACTGGCCCCGCTGCGAATGCATGACGTTGTAATTCAGTTCCGCCTCCAGCCCTTCCCACAGTTTCAGCGAATGGCTGTAGAATTCGCTATTGCCAGGCATATAGTAATTGGCGCGCACGATAGTGGTGTTGCGCCCAATGTTGCCGCTGCCGATATAGCCCTTTTCCAGCACCGCTATGTTGGTAATGCCGTGGTTTTTGGCCAGATAATACGCCGTCGATAACCCATGCCCGCCGCCGCCGATGATGATTATGTCATATTCGGGTTTTGGATCAGGTTTGCGCCACGCAGCGCCCCATCCCTTGTTGCCGCGCAGCCCTTCGGCCAACACCTTTAGCCCTGAATAGCGCATATCTGCCCCACTTCTGCCACCGCGCCTAAACGGCGCGTTTCTTGTGCGCAATTCAACCCGCTTTAGGCCCGTGTTTCAACTGCCTTCGCGGCAAAAAATGCGCCATGCGCGACAGTAGGCGCGGGGCACTGGCCCACGCAAGGCGATTTGCCCCGAATTCCCCGCAGATTCCCAAATTTCGGCGCGGGTTGAACACATCGCTGCCATGATTTTCCAGCACAACCACTGGTGGATAGGTGCGTTACGCGCACCCACGCCCAAGATTAGGAGCCAGCTATGTCGATGCCATTGAACCGATTGCAACACAAAAGCAGCGCCGCAAGGCTGCGCACCAACACGGGCTGCGAAGATGGATCGCTGACCGTTTTTGCGCTTGTCGCCTTGGTTGGCATGGTGGGAATCGGCGGGCTTGCCGTGGACACGATGAACTATGAAGCCAAACGCGTAGCTACTCAAGACGCGCTAGATCGCTGCGCGCTCATGTCATCGCTGGCGCAAAACCGCATTGATGGTGGGGCTGCCACAGACAAGACGGCCCGCGCCGTGGCACAAGATTGCATGGCCAAATCCGAATCTGGCAGCGAAGGGTTAAACGACCCCGTCATCACCACAAGCAATAGCGAACGCTCGACCACACTGTCGGGCAGTTTCACCTTTGACGGATTGTTCCCAACCGCAACAGGCGCAGGAAACACGGCCACAAAGACCTTTAATTTGTCGGCACAATCAAAGCAAAAGCTGCCCAATTTAGAAATCAGTATCGCAATTGACACCACGCACAGCGTATTTTGGAATGCAACCATAGACCCTCTTAAGGTTTTTTTGAACACCATTGCCGCGCCAGATACGGGCAACAAAGTTTCGGTGAATATCATTCCCTATGGCGACAGCGTCTATCTGGGCACGACCCTGCTAGAGCGGTTTAATGACACCCA
>CAXNJD010000192.1:0-4178 GCA_964202545.1 Cypionkella sp. | reverse complement strand
TGGCCAATGCAGGCAGCGAAGAGTTCGATGTCGAAGCTGGCGAAAAACGCTTTACCCCCGTCGTCTATCATTTGAAAGAATGGGTGCAGGGCAACCATGTGGTGGCGCGCAAACTGGGCGATGACAAAGGCGGCACGATGCGCCTTGGGGCCTATTCGGCCAGCCTCACCGCAGGCTCGCACGTGGCGCAGATTTATGGGGCCAGCACAATCGAAGAACGCCACCGCCATCGCTACGAAGTGGATATGCGGTATAAGGATCGGCTCGAGGCGTGCGGGCTGATCTTTTCAGGCATGTCCCCCGATGGAAAACTGCCCGAAATTGTCGAGGTGAAAGACCACCCGTGGTTTATCGGCGTGCAGTTTCACCCCGAGCTGAAAAGCAAACCCTTCGCGCCCCATCCACTGTTTGCGGATTTTGTCAGGGCGGCGGTGGAGGGGGCTAGGTTGGTTTAGGTGTGTGCATGGCGCACTTGGATATAATCTAAGACACTTTCCTTACCTTAAAATGGAAAGGATGATACATTGACAAAAGAAACCTACGTTTGCGGCTACAAGGTCTTGGTTGCGGACAGTATCCTTGATTTGGTGGAGTTGGTTGGGGAAGATCTGGAATATGGTTGGCAGCCGCAAGGCGCAATGCAACCGATTAGAAAAAGTGAGACATCGCAAAAATTTACACAAACAATGCTACAGCTTTGTGAAAAATAGGCGATTGCTCAAAGACAGACCCGTCAGATTTGCCTAAAGCAAATCTGACCGCGCCCGAACCGCCCCCACGGGGCGGGCGCCACTAGTGTCGCACCCTAAGTGCCCCGTCGGTTCGGTCGCGGTCAGCTTTGCAGCCAATCCTCTGCCTGCTACATCGACAGCCTGCCTCATCAATACCCTGCCCGCGCAGGCGAGCGCGGGCGTTCAGGACGAAAAACGCTCCACTCGAGCGTTTTTGCGCTAAAGAGCGCCATCCTTCCTTCCCCACCACCACACTTCCCCCCTACCCGCCCCCATGTTAACCATCCCCATGCGCTATCTCGCTCCCAGTTGGAATCCTGCAAAATCCCTCCCCCGCGCGGCGGTTACAGCCCTGCTGCTTGCCGCCGCCCTGCCAGCCCATGCTGATGATCGTTTCACTCAGTTCGGCGATGCGGTGCAAATTGCCTTGCCCTTGGCGGCGCTGACCTGCGCGGCAAACCAAGGGCGGGCGGGCGAGACGGCGCTTGGCTTTGCCGTGCAGGCTGCGGCGGTCAATGGCAGTAAGGCAATGCTGCGCGATGCGCGGATCAACCAGCGCCCCGATGGCACGCGGCGCGGCTTTCCGTCTGGCCACAGCGCAGCCGCCATGTTCGGCGCGGCCAATTTGGCCCAGTTTTGCTATCAGGGCCGCCCTGCCCTGCAATTTGCCAGTTATTCCTTGGCACTGGCTGTAGGGCTGTCGCGGATCGATGCCAATCGGCACACGCCGCTTCAGGTGGCAGCAGGCCTTGCCTTGGGGTATTTCGCCAATGGCCTGCGCTTCAGGCTTACAAAGAACGGCATGTCGCTTAGTCATACGTGGAGATTCTAGGGGCAGGCGCTGCGCGCATCCACGCATAGCACGGTTTGATAAACAAAAAGGCGGGGCTCAATATCCCGCCTTTTTCGCAGTATCCACAAGGGATTATTCAGCAGCCAATGCCGATTTCATGGCGTCCATCAACGTCATGGCTGGGTCTGCTTCGCAAGCTGCGCCCACTGCAGTCAGATCGCTGTTCAAACGATCAACGTCCAGCACGGTGTCGCCCGCTTCGCCGCCCGTAAAGCCATCAATAAAAGCCACGATCAGCATCAATTCATCGGTAGACATTGCAGCGGTATCACCGCAGGTGATGGTTGAAATATCGATTTGCTGCGCCGCAGCAGGTGCTGCAAAGCCAAGTGTCAGGGCTGCAACGGCAATTTTCAGGGTCGTGTTCATGAGTGCTCCAATGGCTAAAGTAAAATCGAAAAGTTATAGTTTTATGTGACTGCATCGCTAGGATGCAGCAAAAATGTCAACTGGAAAAGCACCCAAAAGGGGGAGGAGTTGGCAATTTCAAATAGGTTACCCGCACTGAGCGATCTATTTGAAATTTGGAAACGATCTTGATGCGCCGCGCGGCGGCTGGTAACGCATGTGCCATGCTGTCGTATCAACATCACTTCCACGCAGGCAATCTTGCCGATGTGCAAAAACATGCGCTGCTTGCGTGGTGCCTTGAGTATCTGACCCAAAAAGACAAACCCCTGACCTACATCGAAACCCATGCGGGGCGGGGGCTGTATGATCTGGGCAGCGAGTATGCGCTGAAAACAGGCGAGGCCGCATTGGGCATTGAACGGGCCGAAGGATGGTTCCCCCCCACCCATCCCTACCGCCAAAGGCTAAACGAGGTGCGCGCCAGCTATGGCCCCGCCGCATACCCGGGATCGCCCCTAATCGCCGCCCTGTCCTTGCGCGATATCGACACCATCCATCTGGCTGAACTCCACCCTACCGAAGTGCAAGCCCTGCGCCACGCCATGAACCCTTGGGGGCCGCATATCTACGCCCGCGATGGGTTCGAGGCAGCCCTTGCCCTCACCCCGCCCACGCCCCGACGTGGCCTGATGCTGATTGATCCCAGCTACGAGGTGAAAGCCGATTATGACGCAATCCCAGACCGCATCCGCGTCATCGCCC
This sequence comes from Cypionkella sp., assembly GCA_964202545.1. GTDB lineage: Bacteria > Pseudomonadota > Alphaproteobacteria > Rhodobacterales > Rhodobacteraceae > Cypionkella. Next base: position 1,481 of record CAXNJD010000192.1, on the reverse strand, counting down.
GCAAGTGGAATGTCGGCATCATCGCGCTGTGGTATCCACTGCTGACATCGGGCGCACATGGGCCGATGCTGGCCGCCCTGACGCGCGATTTCCCGGATGCTCTGCGCAGCGAAGCCCGCTTTCCCCCTGTGCGTGAGGGCCATAAAATGATCGGCACGGGCATGTTTATCATCAACCCGCCCTTCGGGCTGGCGGCAGAGGCCGCCCGCATCACATCTGCGTTCATTAGCCTTGCCAATATGCCCCCCTCTGCTTAGGATTCGTCTATGTTTGACAGACTTCTCAAAGCCCTTTTGGCCCCCGCTCCTGCCCCACTGGCCGATCACGATGCGCGCACGGCACTCGCCGCCCTTCTGGTCCGGGTTGCCCGCACCGACAATATGTATGCCGCCGAAGAAGTCGAGCGGATCGAGGCTATTTTAATGCAGCGCTATAGCCTTTCGCCGTTCGAGGCCATGGATTTGCGCGCGCAAGGCGAGGCGCTGGAAAGCGAGGCCCCCGACACCATCCGCTTTACCCGCGCTCTGAAAGATGCCGTGCCGCTAGACGACCGCGCCGCCTTGGTGCAGGCGCTGTGGTCAGTTGCGCTAGTGGACGGGTCGCGCGATGGCGGCGAAGATCAAATGCTGCGGCTGATTGCCAATCTGCTGGGACTAAGCGATGTGGAATCAGGAATTGCCCGCCAACGCGCGCAAGCAGCACTTTAAATGCCCCACATCGCAGCCTTGGGCATGTATGACCGCGCCGAGACGTTGGGCGCGAATGATAGGCTATGGGCACTGCTGCGCGATGCGTTGCGCGATCTGGGCCAAGACGCACCAGATGCGCTAACACGCGGCGATCTGGCCTTTATGCAGGGCTGGCTCTCGCCCGACCTTTTGTTTTCCCAAACGTGCAGCCTGCCGTATCGCGCCAAACTGGCAGGGCAGGTGAAAATCATCGCAACGCCCGATTATGGCTTGGACGGATGTCCTGCGGGGCATTATCGATCCCTCTATGTCGCGCGGCGGTCTGATGGATTTACGGCATTAGAGGACGTCGCGGGCCTAGATTTCGCCTATAACGAGGCGCTGTCGCATTCAGGCTGGGCCGCGCCCTATGCCGATCATCTCGCGCGCGGCCTTGCCTTATATCCAACCCTGCGCGCGGGCGAGCACCGCGCCTCGGCCATCGCAGTGGCGACAGGGCGCGCCGATTACGCCGCCATCGACGCGCTGACTTGGGCCATGATCTGCGACCATGACGATTTTGCCAATAAGCTAAACGTCATCGGCCACACGCCCCCCTCCCCCGCCCTGCCCTATATCACCGCCAAAGACCCTGCCCCCCTGCGCATCGCACTGACGCAGGCAATCGCTGCGCTGGCCCCTACCGACCGCGCCACCCTGCACCTGCGCGGGTTGGCGGATATTCCCGCCTTGGCCTATCTTTCTCTACCAATCCCGCTTGCGCCTGTGGATAGATAAGGGGGGCTCGCCCCC
>CAXNJD010000191.1:0-4191 GCA_964202545.1 Cypionkella sp. | reverse complement strand
TTGGCCCAATTCACTGCGCGTCAGGCGGAAAGGCCTGCGCGAATGAAATTCATTGATGCACGCAAGTCTTGCGCGGGGGTGGTGCTGGCATGGGTTTGCGGGGCAAAGGCCTCGTAACTGATCGGGCCAGCCCAACCCGCATCTTGCAGCGCCTTTATCTGCGCGATGTTGCCCAAGCGGTCGCCGCCATCCACCAAAATGCGGTGCGCATCGGTCATCTGCGCAAGGGTAACATTGGGGTCAGTCACCCCAGAAACATGCACGATTCCCGTATGTTCTGGGAAAAACGCCCCCCCATGTGCCAAGGCGTGGTGAAAAGTGTCATGCACCAGTTTGAACTGGCCATTTGCGGCCAAGGCATCGATGGCGTCGACTGCTTCGGATTTGTAGCGCAGCGCACAAATTTCAAACCCCAAAGGTTCGACCATGCCAATCAGGCCGTGATCTTCCAACATCGGTTTCAGCGCGGAAAGGGCGGTATGTAGGGCGGCGCGGCGCTCGACCCCGCCCATAACAAGATTGTCGTTGCGCGGGATCAACGACACCGCTTCGGCCCCCGCAGCCTGCGCGATTTTCATCAGCGCCAGTGCTTCATCGGCCTTGGCGGGTGACCAATCGTTAAACCGCTTTACCTCGGCCAAGGCCAGAATGCGCAGGCCTTTGTCGCGTGCCATCGCACCTGCCTCGGCGGGTGTGATGCCATCAAACAGGGCTTGGGGCAAATCGTTACGAACTTCGATGCCCACCATGCCAAGGCTTTGCGCCGTTTCCAAAAGCTGCGCATAGCTTTGCTTTGCAACCGTCATGTGATTTAGCGCGAAATCCATTCCATCCCCGTCCTATTTCCTGCCTCTAGAAAGGCAGTTGGTTCTGGTGGAATTAACGTTCTAAATTATTTCAGGGCAATCCAAATCGCTAAACTGACGAAAGATCGCTAGAGTATTGCCGCGCTAATTGATGTTTTATCGTCAAATTGACTCGGCCACGTGAATATCAGGATGGAAGAAAATTTGTCCCAAATCAGATACTTCGCCACTGCCAATAGCGACATCAATCATGCGGAAAAAAAGTTCGCGGCACAGTTTGTCTAGCGGGGTTTCCGTGACCAAGGTGACCAGCCCTTCGGCTAAACCTTGGCGTGTGTCGGGGGTTAAAACGGGGGCCACAAAGACCAGATCACCTGGTGCGCGCGATTCGCGCAGGGCGGCTACGGCCCCCTCGACCCCGCCACCCGAGACGAATATTCCGCGCAGGTTGGCGTGTTTGTTCAGCGCGTCTAGCGTCGCCTCATAGGTCAGTTGCCGCGTTTCCAAATTGACGATGGTATCCATCACCTCCAAATGGGGGGCCACTTCGCGCAGATAACCGCGATAGCCCGCTTCGCGCAGTTCATGCCCGTGAAAACGGTGGCCGCCAACAAAGACCAGCAGTTTGCCGGGTTGTTTTGCGCCAAGGGCTGTAATCCAACCCGCAGTGCGGCCAACCTTTAAATTATTTAGGCCCAAATAGCCAACACGCACCCCTTGTGCAAAGTCTGACAGCAAGGAGAACACCCTAATGCCCTGCGCACGCAGGTCTTCTACGGCTGCCGTGACTTCGGGGTGGTTCACGCCCGTTCCAGCCACAACATCGCAGCGCCCCGCCATGCTGCGCAGGGTTGCCGCCATGTCGCTGGGCGATTGGCTGGGCGAAAATTCCAGCACCAGTTTTGCGCGCACACTGTGCACTTGGGCGATGGCTGATTGCAATTCGTTGGCAAAGGCCTTGTAGAAATCTTGCCCCTGTTTGTGAAGTACAACGCCAAGACGCACCTCGCGGGGCGGGGTTTTGGGGGCCATGTCATGTGCAAGGCGCAGCGCTGCAGGATGGCCGATTCGCTGTGCGATAGATAGGATGCGCGCACGCGTGGCGGGCGAGACCGTCTCGCGCCCATTCAGGGCGCGATCAATCGTGGCCAGCGAGACGCCTGACGCCTCGGCAAGATCAATAAGGCTGGCGCGTTTAGCCATTTGCATCCCCTTATGAGGTTTTTTCGTCAGATTGATGATATCATGCCTGACGAAATGAGGCGAGCCTCAAAATCAGGGCTTTCCGCCAAATGGAATTTGCATTCTAAAAACGTCGCAAAGAACAGTCTGCGGGAGAGCATGATGGGAAAGCGTGATTACAATTTGCTGGGGCCTGATGCGCAGCGTGCGGTTCAAACGGGTTTAGCTGCGGCGCAATGGTACCATTCTGACGTGCCGCGCCGCGAGATGAAAAAATTGATGCAGCGCAGCGATGGCCCTGCGATACGCGATACAGTCATTTTGTTTTTGGCAATGGCGATCTTTGCCGGCCTTGGCATTGCACTTTGGCCCACCTATTGGGCTATTCCATTTTGGCTTGCTTATGGGATTTTGTACGGCAGTGCGATGGACAGCCGTTGGCACGAATGCGGTCACGGCACCGCGTTCAAGACCCCATGGATGAACAGCGCCCTGTACGAGATCGCTAGTTTCTGCATGATCCGCAATTCTGCGACATGGCGGTGGAGCCACGCACGCCATCATACCGACACTGTAATTGTCGGGCGCGACCCTGAAATTGCGGTCATGCGCCCGCCAGTTTTGATCAAAGTGCTGGCAAATTTTGTTGGCATGATTGACGCAGCAACGGGCCTGACGCGCATGGTTTATAACGCGCTTGGTAAGGTGCATCCTGAAGAGGCCGTGTATATTCCCGCGCAAGAGCAGTACAAAGTTATCCGTGTTGCGCGAGTTTCGGTTGCAATTTATGGGGCGACCATCGCGTTCGCGATATGGGCGGGCTCTATCCTACCGCTCATGGTGATTGGCCTTCCGCGCCTTTATGGCGCGTGGCATCATGTCATGACGGGCCTTTTGCAACATGGCGGTCTTGCCGACAATGTAACCGATCACCGCCTAAACAGCCGCACTGTCTATATGAACAGGGTCAGTCGCTTTATATACTGGAACATGAATTACCACGTCGAGCATCACATGTTCCCAATGGTGCCCTATCACGCGCTGCCTGCACTGCATGCAAAGATCAAGCACGATCTGCCCGCGCCGAACCAATCGATTGCGCAGGGTTTTGCCGAAATGTGGCCCGCACTCCGCCGCCAACTGGCGAATGAGGATTACTTTATTCAGCGCGCTTTGCCGTCCACCGCACAGCCCTACCGCACCGATTTTCATGCTGCCGCTTTGGGCAGTGCCGTTAGATAAGAGGATACCATGCCAAACTGGATAGATGCCTGCGCGACAGGTGACATCGACGCAGAAGATCTGATCCGTTTTGACCACGGCATCCAGACCTTTGCAATTTACCATGCGCCCGAAGGCGATTTTTATGCCACTGCGGGCCAATGCACCCATGAAAATGTACATCTGTGCGATGGTTTGGTTATGGGTCATCTGATCGAATGCCCCAAGCATAACGGCCAGTTCGACTATCGCACGGGCGAGGCAAAGCGCGCGCCTGTCTGCGTAAACCTGCGCACCTATCCAGTCAAAGTTGAGGGTGGGCGCGTTTTTATTAATTTGGAGGCATGATGCGCAACGCTAGGATGACGGTGGCCGATTTGCGCGCCGCAAAAGGGCAGCGCGTTTTGACGATGCTGTATGTGGAAACGCCAGATGAGGCCGCGGCAGCGGCGGCGGCAGGGGTGGATATGCTGTCCATAATAGCGCCCCTTTGGAATGCCCAGATGCGCGCGGCAGCGGGGGATTGTTTTGTGCAGGTTGGTCTTTTGTATGGAGATTTGGTAACAACCGAAGATTACCTGCGCGCGGGTTTTGCGGCGCGCGCCGTTGGGGGCGATGCCTATTACTGCGGGGCGGGTTTGGGCACAGTGCGCGCCCTCGCGGGCGAGGGGCTGCCTGTGGTTGGACATGTGGGGTTGGTTCCATCCAAAGCCACTTGGACAGGTGGGTTTAAGGCCGTGGGCAAAACTGCCGAATCCGCCCTGCAAGTGGCAGCCGAGATGCGGGCGCTGGAACAGGCGGGCGCAGTGGCTGTGGAGTTAGAGGTGGTGCCAGCCCGCGTCGGGGCCGAACTATCGCGCCGATCGCCGCTTGTGACCTTTGGCATGGGGGCGGGCAGCGGCACCGATGCGCAATATCTGTTTGCCGAGGATGTGCTGGGCTGCACACGCGGCCACCGCCCGCGCCATGCCAAAACCTATCG
>CAXNJD010000190.1:0-4192 GCA_964202545.1 Cypionkella sp. | reverse complement strand
GCTATCCAGACCGAAATGGTCAAGAAAGGCTTCGGTCACCACGAATGTCGCGGGCCGCCCTGGTGTCATGCGCCTGCGCCCTAGGCGGATCCATTCCATTTCCAGCAGCTGATCTATAGTGCCGCGCGAGACGGCGACGCCGCGAATTTCTTCAATTTCAGCGCGGGTGACGGGCTGGTGGTAGGCGATGATGGCAAGGGTTTCGATGGCCGCGCGCGACAGTTTGCGCGTCTCGGTCACCTCTTTTTGCATCAGATAGCCAAGGTCGGGCGCAGTACGAAAGGCCCAAGCATCGCCCACCCGTACAAGTGCCACGCCGCGCCCTTCATATCTGCGGCGCAGATGGGCCAGCGCCTCGGCAGGATCGCAGCCATGCGGCATACGGCTGGCAAGTTCGGCGATGCTGACAGGCTCGCTTGCGGCAAACAAAACTGCCTCGACCATGCGTTCTTGATCACCCATGGGAGGGGCGGCAAACAGGGTTTCCTCGCGCGCAGGGCGGTGGATTGGCCGCAGATCATCTGGGTCTAAATCATCCGTCATGGCGCGTCCTTAGCCCTGATCTGGATGGGGGCAAAAACTTCGGCTTGGCGCAGGGTGACTTGGCCCTGCTTGGCCATTTCTAAGCTTGCCGCAAAATGGGCGGCAAGGGCGGCGCGGCGGCGCATGGGGCTGGCATTCCAGCCTTGGGGCAGGAACGAGGTTAGTTCTGCCCAATCGCCGCCAAAACCAATCAGGCGGCGTAGGCGTTCCAGCGCCTCTTCCATGGTGAAGACATCAATGCGGTCAAAGGCATAGGGGCGAAACTCATCTCGCGTTTTGATCCGCGCATAGGCGCGCATCAGATCAAGCAAATTGGCATCAAAGCGGCGGTGCGCAAGGCGCGTCACCGTTTCTGGCGCGCCGCGCGCAAAAAAATCGCGCCCCTTTTGATCGCGCGCCATCAATTGTGCGGCGGCATCGCGCATCGCGCTAAGACGTTCCAATTGAAAGGCAAGATGCGCCGCCAGATCGGCGGCAGAAGGACCGCCATCGGTTGGGTCGGGCGGCAGTAGCAAGCGCGATTTTAGGTAGGCCAGCCACGCCGCCATCACCAAATAATCCGCCGCGAGTTCCAGACGCAGCGCCCGGGCGCGTTCGACAAAGACCAGATACTGTTCGGCCAATTGCAGCACCGAAATGCGCATCAGATCAACCTTTTGCGTGCGCGATAGGGACAAAAGCAGATCTAGCGGGCCTTCAAAACCATCGACATCAATAATCAGTGCTTCGCTTTCGGGCGTATCCAGCACGGACGGCAGGCCATCCCAGCCCGCCTGATCTGCGCTGCCTTGATCACCTGTTTTAGCCAAAGCGCGGCTCCTTGCCATACGTTAGGGCCGAAATTGCGGCCTCGATGGCGGGTATGTCAACAGGGTTGCCCCCGCCTCGGCGGGCGAGCGCCGCCTGCGCGCGCGCGCGGGTGCTATCTGACATATCGCCTGCTGCGCCTGCGACCATTACCATTTCATCTGCCGCGCCTTTGCAGTGCAGAGCAATATCGCAGCCTGCTGCCAGCGCGCGCGTGGTGCGCTGCGCAAGATCGCCTGACAGGGCTTGCATATTCAGATCATCCGTCAAAAGCAGCCCGCCAAAGCCAATTGAATTGCGGATATGGGCGATAACGGCTGGCGACTGGGTGGCGGGGTTTTCGGGATCGAGCGCGTCAAAGATAATATGGGCGGTCATCGCCATGGGCAAATCGTTCAAAGCGGTAAAGGGGGCGAAATCAGTTGCCGTCAAATCGGCCAAGCTGGCGGTGACGCGGGGCAGATCGTGATGCGTGTCGGCGCTTGCGCGGCCGTGGCCGGGCAGGTGTTTCATCACGGGTAGAATACCCATCGCCAAATGCGCATCCGCCACAGCTCGGGCAGCGCGCGTCACCGCAGCGGCGTCGGTGCCATAGCAGCGGTTGCGCAGAAATGGGTGGGTTTGCGGCCCCGCAATATCGGCCACAGGGGCGCAGTTGGCATCAACACCCAGCGCGGCCAGTTCGCTGCACATCAGTTGCGCGCGCAGGGCCAATAGGCGCGGGCCATTGGCCCCTGCGGCAAGTGCCGCGTCCAAGGGCGGGTCAAACTCGCGCCAATGGGGCGCGCGCAGGCGCTGCACACGGCCGCCTTCTTGATCGATCAGGATCGGCGCATCGCGGCCTACACTTGCGCGCAAATCAGCGCAAAGTGCGGCAACTTGCGCGGGGGTGTCCACGTTGCGGGCAAACAGAATAAACCCAAGTGGGTCGCAGTCACGAAAAAACGCAGCCTCCCAAGTGGTTAAGCGCAGGCCTGCACAGCCAAATATTGCAGCGCCTCGGCCAGTGGGGACGGCGCTGTCCATTGCGCTAGCGCTGGTCAACAGGAAAGCACGAGCCGTTTTCTGCTAAAATCGCAGCGCAGAAGCGGCGGCTGTCATCCTCGCTGGCAAAGCCATGCGCACGCAGGCGGAAAAAGTCGCGCCCGCCGCTTTTGGCCGGTTCAACAACCAATGATTTGCCTGCCATCAACTCAGTAAAGCGGGTTTGCAGATTTGCCCATTCGGCGCGGGCGGTGTCGGCGGTGTCGAACGCGCCCAGTTGCGCCATGGGGGTGCCGACTGCGATTGTACTAGGGTCAAGTTCTGCCGTGGGCGGGGCGACGGGATCAGTTGCAGACATGCTGGCAGGTTCGGCGGGGGCAAGTGACGCATCGGCGGTGCTATCAGCCGCAATATCCAGCACGGGATCGCCGCCTTCGGCCAACGCGGCCTCTAGCGCGCGCTCGACAGCCTCGGCATCGGTCATTGGCATATCTTCTGGCAGGGCATCTGGCAGGGCGGTAAGGTCTGCAGAAATGCCGCCCGCTGTTTCGGGTGCGCTTAGAACTTGGTCCGACGCGCCTGCCAGCGCAGCATCACTGCCTGCGCCGACAGGTTGGGCAAAACTGCCCCCTTCGATGATTTGTGTATCTTCAAGGGCAAGTTCGGCGACTTGCGGGGCAAGGGTAATTTGGTCAGGCGCGGCGATGGCGGTGCTTGCGGCGGGGATAGAGTTCACCGCAAGGCCTTGATTGGCAGATACTTTGCCGCCAGGGCTTTCGGGGGCAATGCGCAACGGGTCTACTTGCGCGCGCACCACGGGAATACCGTGGGCATCACGCACGGCCAGCGCATAGCCCCAATAACCCGCGCCAATTAGGGCCAAGATGGTGCAAATAGCGCCAGCCATTTGCACCAGCTTAGCGGGATTTGGCATCAGGCCAGCTGCAAAGCCACCCTCGTCATAACTCGCATAGCGTGGCGGCTGCGGCAGGGGAGCATAGCTGCGGGGACTGTGTTCTGGCTCGCTGAAAGCTGTATGGTTTGGCTGGGCGCTACGTAGATCTCGGGCCGCGCGCGGTGGCGCGGAGAACGAGGCGGCGGGACGCTGGGCAGCAGGATAGTTTGGCTGGGCTGTCGGGCGCAGGACCGCAACGCGCGGGTCTGAGCGGGTCTGCGGCACAGGCTGACCCTGCGCGCGCGCGTAATTGTGGCCATACTCAGGCGCGTATTCTGTGCCAAATTCGGGGCCGTAATCAGAACCATATTCTGGATATTGCGACTGCGGGGCCGCAAAACCCCCGCCATCAGGCGCACGATATTCGGCGCGGGGGCGAAAGTTACCATGCTGCGCGGCGCTTGGCTCGGGCACATAATGCGGCTGGTAATGGGATTGCGGCGGATCATAGGGCGGGTGCTGGGCCCAAGGATCTTGGGCAGCCGCCGCCGCGCCCTGTCCAAAATTTGGGGCATCGTCATAGCCATAATGGGAAGAAGCGGGCGGCAACCGCGACGGCGCAGCTGTCCCCCCCCGATAAACCATTGGCTCTGCCGCAAAACGGTTATCACCGCGCAACGGCGCGCGGCCAACCCCAGCGGGATGGGTCAAAAACGGGTCGTCATCCACCCCATAGGGGGCGTATTTTGGATCAGACATCTTTGCCTCATATGCCGCAGGGATACATGCCCCTTTGGCTTTTTAACTGCCACATCAAGACCTTAGCGGCCTTGCTCTCCTGTGATACGGCTGTTTTCAGCGCATTTCATCGACAGGATTTACCCCAAGAATAGCAAGACCCGCCGAAATCGCAACGCCTGTTGCGCGCACCAATGCAACTTTTGCGACCCCTGTTGCCGTATT
>CAXNJD010000189.1:0-4197 GCA_964202545.1 Cypionkella sp. | reverse complement strand
GGAAAGTTGACTGTGGCCGATTTGCGCGCGGCAAAAGGGCAGCGCGTTTTGACGATGCTGTATGTGGAAACGCCCGATGAGGCGGCGGCAGCAGCGGCGGCAGGGGTGGATATACAGTCCATTATCGCGCCGCTGTGGAATGCCCATATGCGCGCGGCGGCGGGTGATTGCTTTGTGCAGGTTGCTCTTTTGTACGGCGAATTGGTGACCACTGAAGATTACCTGCGCGCGGGTTTTGCCGCCCGCGCCGTTGGCGGCGATGCCTATTACTGCGAGGCGGGTTTGGGCACCGTGCGCGCCCTTGCGGCAGAAGGGCTGCCTGTGGTGGGCCATGTAGGGTTGGTTCCATCCAAGGCCACTTGGACAGGTGGGTTTAAGGCCGTGGGCAAAACTGCCGCATCCGCCCTGCAAGTGGCCGCAGATATGCGGGCGCTGCAGCAGGCGGGCGCGGTGGCGGTAGAGTTAGAGGTTGTGCCAGCCCGCGTGGGGGCAGAACTGTCGCGCAGATCGCCGCTTGTCACCTTTGGCATGGGGGCGGGCAGCGGCACCGATGCGCAATATTTGTTTGCCGAGGATGTGCTGGGCTGCACACGCGGCCACCGCCCGCGCCATGCCAAAACCTATCGCAATTTCGCCGCAGAATATGCGCGCCTGCAAACCGAACGGATCGCCGCCTTTGGCGAATTTGTGGCCGATGTAAAGGCGGGCCGCTATCCCGCCGCCGCACATGACGTGCCCGTTGATGAGGCGGAATTTTCGGCGTTTTTGGCGGGGCTTGGGGATGATTAAGAACCGCGCGTTGCTTTGCAACGTTTCAGCGCGCCGCATTACCCCATAACCTTGGTGCCTAATCCATGGCTTTCTGAGGCCTTCTTTTGGGCCGAGGCTGCGCGCAATTCGTCTACGCTGCGCACATCCAGCCGCGCGGCACCTGCCCATTCGCGGGTTGCCGCGCGGGGGGTTTCTAGGCGCTTTTTGGCATCTGGAATGGCGTGGGCGTATTGGGGCAGCCACTGGGCCTGCGCGACTAGCATTTCATCCACCATCTGCCAAACCTCTTCTGGGTTGCAGATGGCCCCTACCAACGGGTCGTGCAGCACGGATTGTTTCAGTAGGTCAACATCGCCTGTGACTGCCGCCATCATCCCCATGCGCTGCACCGAAACCGACACGTTGCAGGTGGCTGCGCAGGCAAGGGGCAGGGTGATGCCTTCGACCATGTTTATTCCGAAACGATCTACAAAACCTGGGCTTTCGATGATGCAATCTTCGGGCAGGTTACGGATGACGCCGTTGTTCTTCACATTGAAATGCCCGCGATAGGTGCGCCCTGTTTCTAGCCCCTCAAGGATATGGCTGGCGTGTTCATCAGTGCGGGCGGCGGCGAGTAGGGGCTTGCCCGCCTCGTCCAAGAACATCGGGAAATCGGTTTCAAACCAATTGCGATTTTCGGTGGTGTAACGCAGGTATCCGCCCGTTTCGCCGTGAATCCATTCATCGGTGGAAATCCAATCCATAATCTGATCAGGGCGCTTGCGATACCAAGGCAGGTATTCGGACAAATGTCCGTTGCTTTCGGTAGAATAATACCCAAAGCGTTTTAGGACATCGATGCGCACTTTTTCCTGTTTGGAAAAGGTGGGATGCGCCTGAAACGCGGCAAGAAGTTCGTCCTTCCCAATCTGGCGGCCTTTGTGGCGGATGTCGGTGTACCATGTTTGGTGGTTGATGCCGCTGCAAATGATATCCACCTCGGCCATCGGCACGCCAAGTGCCACGGCAATTTGGCGATGCCCATTTTGTACGCCGTGGCACAGACCCACGGTGTTCACGCCGCCATGATCGATTGCCGCCCAAGTCATCATGGCCATCGGATTGGCATAGTTCAGCATCAGGGCGTTTGGCTCGGCCACCTCGCGGATATCTTTACAAAAATCCAACATCGCGGCGATACCGCGCTGCGCATACATGATGCCGCCCGCGCAGATCGTATCGCCAACGCATTGATCCACGCCGTATTTTAGCGGAATGCGGATATCATCGGCAAATGCATCCAGCCCGCCGATACGCACAACATTCATCACATAACGCGCGCCTTCCAAGGCTTTGCGGCGGTCGGTTGTGGCGGTGACAGTGGTTTTTAGCCCGTTTACATCGACAATACGGCGGATGATTTGCGCGGCCATATCTAGATTGGCAGCGTTGATATCGGTTAGGGCAATTTCGATGTTTTCAAATTCGGGCACCATCAAAATATCGCTGCACAGCTTTTTGGTAAAGCCAACGCTGCCAGCGCCGATGATGGTGATTTTAAAGGCGGTCATAGGGCGGGTTCCTGTTGCAATTGGGTTAAAAAGGCGCGGTGGGGCAGGCACTGGGCGGCGGCACGGGTGTAGTCGGTGGTCAAAACCGCAGTTATTTCGCGCGCCATGCGCAATTCTTTGGGGTTTGCGGTCAGGTAATCTTGCGCAGCGGTTTGTGACAAAAGCCCAAGACCATCTAGCACGGGCACAGTCAGTTCGTGCCCCACATGCGGCAGGCCCATAGCAAAGGGGGTAAAGTCAGTTGGACGTGGCATGCGGCCCGCCCAAGCGGTTAGTTTATCGGTAATAGCACTGGGGTGGCTATGCGCCACATCGCGCCAAAAGGCGCTATCGCGGCGCTGCGAGACGTAATGCAGGCGGATAAAATCCCTAAAATCATCGACTTGGCGCGCGGCAGCTGCGTTGAACGCATCCTGCGCGCGCTGGGTAGGCTGCGCCAAAACCGACAGCAGCAGGGTGAGTTGTACAATCGTTCCGTGAATCGACGTTGCCTCTAGCGGTTCAAGAAAACTGGACGCAAGCCCCAGCGCTACACAATTGCCGCGCCAACTGGCATCCAGCCGCCCTGCATCGATCTTGATATCGTTGCGAGGGTGGATTTCGTGGCCCAATACGCGTTCGATTTCTGCCTTCGCTTCATCCACGCTGGTGTGGGCATCGGAATAAACGTATCCGCAGCCCATGCGGCCTTGGGTTGGGATCATCCACATCCAGCCTGCCGTTTGCGCCCATGCGGTGGTGACAGGGGCAATTTCTGCCCCTTCGGGAATATCCAGCCAAAAGGGCATGGCGCGGTTCAGCGGCAAGACATTTGCGTAAGATACCCATGTGCTGCCCATCTGCCCAATTAGGCGGCGGCGAAAGCCTGTGCAATCGATAAAGAAATCGCCCGAAACTTCGGCGCCAGAGGCAAGTTGCAAGGTGGTGATATCGCCGCGTTCATCTTGAAGTAGATTTTGAACTTCATCATCTATCAATCTGATATCTTTTGCATTTCTGCGCAGAAACTGACCAGCAAGTGCCTGATCAAAATGAAAGGCGTGATGAAACGGGCCTGCTGGCACATAGCCCTTTGGCCCAAGGGCAAAGGGTGCGCGGCCCCTGTCGATTAGGTGCTGAAACAGATGCGATTTGCCCACGGGTTGGCTATTGGCAACAGCGTAATCGTCCAGAATATTATCCTGCCCCACAAGGCCCACGCCCTGATGCGGGTCGTCAATTGGCCCGTCATAATGGTGGCCAAGCGCGCGCCAATCGCGGTGGCGAATGCCGTATTTGATGGTGGCACCTGTTTCGCGCAGAAATTCCATCTCGTCCAGACCAAGGCGTTGCATCATTTGGCGAAACACTGCCGTGGTGCCTTCGCCAACGCCAATTGTTCCCAGACGCGAGCTTTCAATCACCGTCACGTCCCAGTTCAAATTGCCGCGCTTTGCCTCGTGAGAGATCATCAGTGCGGCCAGCCAGCCCGCTGTTCCACCGCCAACAATGACAAAACGGCGTGGCTTCATGTTACCCCGCCTTGCGTTGATCTGGGCGCGCCCATGCGGGCAGCCATTCGCCATGCGCGGCCAGCAGATCGTGGGTTAGGTTCCAAATTTGATCCAAATCCAGTTCGGCTGCGGTGTGCGGGTCCATCATCGCGGCGTGGTAGATGTGCTGGGGGTCTTCTGTCATCAGCGCGGCCACAGTCAATTCTTGCACGTTGATATTGGTGCGCATCATAGCGATCAGTTGCGGCGGGATACCCTGCACAACGGTGGGCTGCAAACCGCTGCTATCGACCAGCGTGGGCACTTCTACGGCGCAGCCAGCGGGCAGCTGCGGGATAACGCCTGTATTGGCGATATTGCCGTAAATCACCGAAGGCTCG
>CAXNJD010000188.1:0-4200 GCA_964202545.1 Cypionkella sp. | reverse complement strand
AAGACGCCCTGATGCGAACCCTACAGCTTGACCCGCAAAACGGGCTTGCCCGCTATTTTGTGGGGTTGATGTTTGCCCAAACAGGCCGCCCCGACCGCGCGTTTGAATTTTGGGAACCGCTGTCGCGCGCCAGCGCTGCCGATGCGCCGTGGAGTGCGCCACTGGCCGCGCTATTACCCGAAGTTGCCGCTGCGGCGGGCATCAATTACACCGCCCCCGCCGATTTGGCCCAAATTGGCCCCGATGCCGCCGATATGGCCGCCGCTGCAGATATGACCAGCGATGAGCAGCGCACGATGATCAACATGATGGTGACAGGGCTGGAAGCGCGCCTTCTGGAGGCGGGCGGCACGGGCGAGGAATGGGCGCGGCTGATCACATCTTTGGGCGTTCTGGGCGAAATGCCGCGCGCCGAAGTGGCGCTGCGCGCGGCCCGCGCAGCGATGGCCGCCGACCCTGCGGCGATGCAATTGATCAATGCCGCCGCTGCGCAATCGGGGCTTGAATCGGGGCTTGTCCCTTGATCTGCGACGATATCCACGCCTTTGCAGCCGCCATTCCCGCAGGGCGCCCGATTGCAGGCCTTGATCTGGGCGAGAAAACCATTGGCGTGGCGCTGTCTGATTTGCGCCATATGGTTGCCAGCCCGATTGAAACCATCCGGCGCGAGAAATTCACCGCAGATGCCGCCACATTGCTGGCCCTGCTGGCGGGGCGCAATGCGGGCGGCATCATTTTGGGCCTGCCCTTAAATATGGATGGCAGCGAGGGGCCGCGCGTGCAGTCCACCCGCGCTTTTGCCCGCAATCTGGAACGGCTGACCCCGCTGCCGATTTTCTTTTGGGATGAACGCCTGTCCACTGTTGCCGCCACCCGCGCCATGCTAGAGGCGGATCTGTCGCGTAAACAGCGCGCGCAAAGGGTGGACAATGTGGCCGCCAGCTATATCTTGCAAGGCGTATTGGACAGGCTTCAACATCTTTCGCGCGAGGGATAAATGAGCGGAACCATTTGGCAGCGCGCTGAAATTGAAAGTCCCCAAAGCGCGCATTGGCACAAGAGGTAGGCATGAGCGACCCCATCTGGCAGCGCGCTGAAATTGAAAGTCCCTGTGTGAAGATTTGCGTGATCCACCCACAGGCGCGCATTTGTGTGGGGTGTTTGCGCACGGGCGATGAAATTGCAGTTTGGTCGCGAATGACACCCGATGACCGCAGCAAAGTCATGGCCGAACTGCCCGCGCGCAGGCCGCTGATTGCGCAACGGCGCGGCGGGCGGGCGGCGCGCCTTAGTGGGCAAGAGTGATTGGCCGCAAAAGCCGCAAATATCTTTGGCAATCACCCCGCCCGAACGCAATTTACCGTGAATTAATGTTCTGACGTTAGGCATAAATGCGCAGCCACTCAGGATCGCATAATGCCCAAGACCGTTTCCATAAGAACAGCGCTGATCTCAATTATTGCTTTTGCAGCCATTACGATGGGCGGGTTGATCGGAACAAAGGTTCTGACCCAACATGCTCGGGTAGAAAATGATTTGGCGCGGGCCAATTTAGACCAATTGCATGTGGTTCTGACGGATATCGAAATTGCGATGGGTAAGGCGCAAACTGCCGAGAAGACCTTTATGCTGCAAGCAGAAGAGGCACTGGTCAAGCGTCATACAGATTTGATATGGTCTGTGACCCAAATGATCGGAAATTCGTATCAAGTGATGGGGGCCGCGCCCGAACATGCCGAAAATGTGGTGTTGATGGGACAACTTGCAGGTTTTGTACAAAAGTACAAATCACAGTTCGATCTGTTGGCTGCCAGCCAGCGCCGTTTTGGCTACTCGCCAGACACAGGTTTGCAAGGCCAGCTTACCGCCGCGCGCGAGGCGTTCGAAAAAACGCTGGATCAGGCCAGACTAACGCCAAATATGCGGCTAAACCTGATGCAGATACGCCAATATGAAACCGATTTTAAACTGTCCGAAGACCCCGCTAATTTAGAACGATCCAAAGCTGTCATCGCCGAAATGCGCACGGTTCCAGTAATTTTCTATTCCAACGCCGCCCAGAAAGACCAAGTTGCCGCACAATTGGCCCAATATGAAACGGCATTTTCTAACTATGTCGGCGACCGTTTGGCCGCACAAGATAGGCGTGCAGCCTTGGCCAGCGAATTCGACAAAATCGACCCTGCCCTGAAGGCAATTATGGTCAACTTTGCGGCTGCCGAAGCCTTGCTTCAGGAAAATTTGCACCAGCAAGAAAAACTGGCGAGCGATTTCGCAATGGCCCTTGGGGCCGGGGGTATTTTGCTGTTTGCGGGCCTTTCTTTTTGGGTGTCGATGTTAATCGCGCGGCCGCTGATGACAATTGGTACGGCGCTAGAACGGATGCGCGAAAATGATTTTAGCGTGCCACTGCGCCCCAGTAGCATCACCGAAACCGCAGCAATCGCCCTAGCCTTTGCGGCGGTTCGCGCTGAAATGTCAAAGCGCCAACTGATCGAGGCCGAGATTTCCGAAGTCATCACCGCCTGTGCTGGCGGCGATTTCTCGCGGCGCATCCATTTGGATGAGGGTTTGCAAGACCCAAGCGGCCTGATCAACGGCGTTAATGCGATTGGCGAGGCCGCGCAAAAAGGCATCGGTGATGTGCTGGCGATCATCGAGGCGCTGTCGCAGGGCAATCTCACCCAGCGCATGGCATCAGATCACAAGGGTATTTTCCTGCGTATTTCGACAGCGGCAGATGTATTGACAGATACTTTGTCACAGATTGTCACCAATATGGCCACGACGAGTCAAAAGCTGAACCAAACGTCCGAGCAGATTGTGGGGGCCAGCCATATCGCCTCGCAGCGCGGGCAGACCTCGGCGGCATCGCTGGAGGAAACCGCTGCGGCCTTGCACCAGTTATCCGTTACGGTGAAAGACACCGCCGCCAGCGCACAAAAGGCCGAAGAATTCGTCGGCGGCGTTCAAGGCCGCACGGATGACGCCTATAGACTTGCGGGCGAGGCGCGCGCCGCGATTGAACGCATTCGCGTGTCGTCCAAGGCTATCGCAACGATTGTCGATCTTATCGAAGACATTGCATTTCAAACCAATCTTTTGGCGCTGAATGCAGGGGTCGAGGCGGCACGCGCAGGCAGTGCGGGGCTGGGATTTGCGGTGGTTGCCTCTGAAGTGCGGAGTTTGGCACAGCGCGTGTCCGATTCGGCGGGTGAGATCAACAATTTGGTGCGCGCCAGCGAAAAACATGTGGGCGACGGCGTGGATTTAGTGGCCCAATCGGCTGCCTCTTTGGCCACAATCCGCGAAACCGTGGGCAATGTGGTTCTGCGCGTGGCGGAAATTGCGCAAAACACCGAGGGCCAGTCGCACGGGATAACGGAAATAAACATTGCCGTATCGGCACTGGACCGCGATGTGCAAAGTAATGTGGCCAGCCTTGATGAAACAGTGGCCGCAGGCCAGGCCCTGCGAAACGAGTCCCTGCGCCTTGGCCAATTGGTGGGGCATTTTAAGCTGGCTGCGCCAAGCGATGTGCAGCAACTGTCCTTTGCAGCAGAATAGCCCAAAAACAAAGGCGCAGGCACTGCGCTCAGACCTGTGGCGATTGGGGGGCGTTTGCACTCTCACTTGCCGGCCCGATAAGGGCTAAAGCCCCAAAGATTTGCGCAGCATATTCAACGCAACCAATATCAAAAACGCCGCAAAGGCGCGTTTTAGCGGGGTTGGATTGATACGATGTGCCAGCGCCGCGCCCCAAGGGGTGGTGATATAGGTGGTCAAAATAACCGCTGCAAAGGCAGGCACATTCACCGCACCGATGCTATACGGCGGGGCATCTGCCACGGGCAGGGCCAAAAACCCCAACATCGCAGGCACCGCAATGATCACGCCAAGGCCAGACGCCGTACCCACTGCGCGGTGGATAGGATAGCCGTAGAGGGTCATCAACGGCACACCAAAGGTGCCCCCGCCAATGCCCATCATCGCCGACACCAGCCCAAGCGCCCCTGATAGCACCCCGCGCAGGGGCTGGGCGGGCAACTGTTCCGCCAGCCGCCAGTTTGCGCGGCCAAAGGCCATAAACAAACCCGCCAGTCCCGCCAAAACGCCAAACACCCCCTGCAAGGCCCGCGATGACACTTGCGCCGCAATCAGCGTGCCCAATAGCGCGCCCAGCACCAGCATCGGCGCAAA
>CAXNJD010000187.1:0-4233 GCA_964202545.1 Cypionkella sp. | reverse complement strand
CTAGGTAGGGTTCAGCCAGCATCGCCTACCCCTAGATCGTTTAGCGACAGCACCGCATCGCAATCAAAAATCGGCTGCGTCGCGCCAAACCCCTTATCGCCTTCGAAATCAAAACTCATCGGGCTGCCCTCTAGTGGCAACCACGCGTCCCCAGTCCAAAATTCGGAGCTGCCCGAAAAAAACGTGCGGTGTTCGGGGCTGATAAATTCACGCCCGCGCGCTTGGCGAACGACAGTTCCGTCCAGATTGGTTTCAGTCATCTCAAATTCGGTCTGCTTCAACGTAACCCCGTCGATCACCATCTCTTGCCCGGTCAGTCGATCAAACCCCCGCACGTTCGATTGCTCGCCATTATCCTTTGACAAACCGAAAGCAAAGCTATCCATCCCCGTAGCCAACAAATCGCTGAACGAAGCAGGGTCGGTTGGGTTTGGGTCTAGTGTTTGCTTGGTGGGCGGGTTGATTTCATAACTTTCAATCCACTGTGTTTCAAAATCTATCTTGGACTGAAAATAAATGCCTTCTTGATCAAAATCAGCGCGCCACTGATCTCCCTTTGGGTCAGCCTCGCAAATGTAATAGTTCGACACATTGCAACCGCGCGATTGCACGGTCATTTTCAGCGCGCAGCCTTCGGGCGGCGTAAAGCTGCCCGCCATCGCGGGAGATGTCAGCAGTAGAAGTGGAACGGCACATAGGGCTTTCATTCTATCACTCCAGTTTTGGTCAGACTTGCTGACCATTGGTTTTTTGCGCGCGTTGGCTATCACAACGCATGTAGGGACGGATAAAATACGCAAAACATACGTATGCCATACGCAAAACATACGCCTATTCAGCGGCCACGGCGGCAGGTTTTGCCAGATAGGCCAAAATTGCATCCGCCGCCTCGCGCCCATCACGAATGGCCCAAACCACCAAGGACGCACCGCGCACAATGTCGCCCGCCGCAAACACGCCGTCCATGTTGGTGGCATGGCTGCGGAAATCGGCCTTTACAGTGCCCCAGCGCGTTGTGCCCAAATCAGCGCTCAGCATCGCCTTCATATCTTCAGGTTCAAACCCCAGCGCGCCGATGACCAGATCGGCGGGTTCCACATAATCAGCCCCGTCAATCACCTCGGGCGATTGACGCCCAGATGCATCTGGCGCGCCAAGGCGCATCTTTTGCACAACCACGCCCGTGACGCGGCCTTGCCCTTCAAACCCCTTGGGGGCAGAAAGCCAAACAAATTCAACGCCTTCTTCTTCGGCGTTTTGCGTCTCGCGCTGGCTTCCTGGCATATTCGCGCGGTCGCGGCGATACAGACATTTGACCGAGGTCGCACCCTGCCGAACAGCAGTTCGCACGCAGTCCATCGCCGTATCACCGCCGCCAATAACAACCACGCGCTTGCCCTCCGCGTTCAATGCGCCGCCATCAAAATCGGGCACGGCATCGCCAAACGATTTGCGGTTGCTGGCGGTTAGGTAATCCAACGCCTTTACAGTGCCCGCGCCCGCGCCATCCAAATCACGCGCCTTATAGACGCCCGTGGCGATCAGCACCGCGCCATGCTTTGCCCGCAGATCGGCATAGGAAATATCCACGCCCACATTGCAATTCGCAACAAACTTTACGCCCGCATCTTCAAGCTGCTTGATGCGTTGCATAACAACAGGCTTTTCCAGCTTAAACCCCGGAATACCATAGGTCAAAAGCCCGCCCGCGCGATCATAGCGGTCAGAAACTGTCACCTGAACTCCTGCCCGCGCCAATACGTCAGCCGCCGCCAGCCCAGCAGGCCCCGCGCCAATAATGCCCACAGTTTCCGTGCGCTTGGCGGCGGGTTTAATCGGCTTGACCCAGCCCATTTCCCACGCCTTATCGGTAAGGTATTTCTCCACCGATCCAATCGTCACCGTGCCGTGGCCCGATTGTTCGATCACGCAGTTCCCCTCGCACAGCCGATCTTGCGGGCAGATGCGCCCGCAAATTTCGGGAAATGTATTTGTGGCTTGGCTTAGCTCATATGCCTCTTCCAAACGCCCTTCGGCAGTCAGGCGCAGCCAATCGGGGATGTTGTTGTGCAAGGGGCAATGCGATTGGCAATACGGCACGCCGCACTGGCTGCAACGGCTGGCTTGCTCTTCGGCTTTCGCCGCCGCGTAGCCGCGGTAAATCTCGTCGAAATCGGCCGTGCGGGCATCTGCCGCGCGCTTTTCGGGGGTCTCTTTGTACAAAGAAACAAATTTCAGCATTTTTTCCGCAGCCATCGCCCAGCCCTTTTCAAACGCAGCGTTGGTGATGCTATACTTGGGGACGGCTAGAATTAAAAGTCAGCTAAGCTGACCTATTGGCGGGTTTTTTTGAAGGGTTAGTGCGAAATGTTAGCCTTGAGCACTGGAAATAGGTCAGCTATAAGTACCTATGCGGCTAAAGCCCTAAGCTGAGCGCGATCAAAGCAAGACTGCCAACGATGATTCGCCACCAACCAAACACCGCGAAGCCGTTCTTTCCCACATAGGCCAGCACCCAGCGCACCACCAAGATCGCAACTATGAAGGCCGCTGCAAAACCAACGCCTATTTGGCCCAGATCCGAGAAATCTAATAAATCACGGCTCTTAAACAAATCATAAGCTACCGCGCCCGCCATGGTGGGCAAGGACAGAAAGAACGAAAACTCTGCCGCCGCCACGCGCCCCACGCCTAGCATCCGCGCGCCCACAATCGTCGCGCCAGACCGTGATACGCCGGGAACCATCGCAAGGCATTGAATAAAGCCGATAGCCAGTGCCTTGCGCAGCGGCAGGGCGCTGGCATCTTCAAACTGCGCAGGCGGGGCTATGCGGTCGACAAACAGCAAAACAATTCCGCCCAAAATCAGCATCACTGCGATCAGGCGGGGTGTTTCAAACAGCACAGTTTTGATGAAATCATGCGCCAAAACCCCAAAGACGACCGCTGGAATAAAGGCCAGCAACACCGAAACGGCAAAGCGCAACGCGGCAGGATCGCGGTGCATATTGCCCAGCACCCAGCCCAATTTGGCAAAGTAAACAAACACCAACGCCAGCACCGCGCCCAGCTGAATCACAACCTCAAAGGACTTACCAGTGGACTGAAACCCCAGAAAATGCCCCGCCAGCAGCAAATGGCCAGTGCTGGAAACGGGGATAAACTCGGTCAACCCCTCTAGCACCCCCAATAGGGCGGCGATCAGGTAATCCATCAGCTTTTCTTCAGGTTTTTGGCGCTATTCTTGATGGCCGCATATTGCCCCGTGGGGCGGTAGGGCCACAAATACTCGGGGATAACATTGTCCATACGCGTGGCCGTTACCCCCAAATCGGCCAAGGTTTTCGCCTTTTTGCCCACCACATTATCGCTGCTTAGCGACGTAACCTGATCGCGGGTCAAGATACCGTTGGAAAACAGCCCGACTGTTGTGGCCGAGGCGAAATCCAAAAC
This sequence comes from Cypionkella sp., assembly GCA_964202545.1. Taxonomy (GTDB): domain Bacteria; phylum Pseudomonadota; class Alphaproteobacteria; order Rhodobacterales; family Rhodobacteraceae; genus Cypionkella. The sequence goes on along the minus strand of CAXNJD010000187.1, from coordinate 780 downwards.
ACCCGCCATGACGCGCGCGCCAAAGAAAGGCACATTCATGACCCAGCGGCGGCGCTGAATAACACCCAGCATCTTGTGCATCAGGCAGGCAAAGCTAGCCACTTCTGGCCCTCCCAACTCGTAAACGCCTTTCGCGTCAAGGGTTATGCCAGCCACTGCCGCTTGGGCGACATCGTCGACATACACGGGCTGGAACAAAGTCGCGCCGCCCACCACAGGCAAAACGGGCGACATCGTGGCCATGCCCGCAAAGCGGTTAAAGAACTGATCTTCATTGCCAAAAATGACAGAGGGGCGCAAAATCAATGCCTTAGGGAAGGCTGCCAAAACCGCCGCCTCGCCCTTGCCTTTGCTTTGCGCATAAAGGCTTGCGCCGTTTACATCTGCGCCGATGGCGGAGATGTGCGCCAAAGCGGTTACTTTTTCTTTCGCGGCCAGTGCGGCGATGCGGGCGGCGCCTAGATGTTGTACTGCGTCGAAATTATTTTTGCCTGCGCGGTCAAATGTGCCCACGCAATTGACCACCGCATCGGCCCCCGCCATGGCAGCTGCAACGGATAAGTCATTGCGAATGTTGCATAAAATGGGTTCAACCTGCCCCACAGCGCCGTAAGATTTGACAAACAACGCCTCGTTAGGGCGGCGGACGGCGACGCGCACGCGCCAGCCTGCCTGCGCCATGCGCCGCGCTATATAGCGCCCGACAAAGCCTGAACCGCCATATATAGTGACGAGTTTGCTCATATCCCGAACCCTTTTATACAATATCTGCCGCCTGAA
>CAXNJD010000186.1:0-4233 GCA_964202545.1 Cypionkella sp. | reverse complement strand
ACTGGCCCGCCTTTGCGAGGCGGCGGGTTTTGCGCGGCTGACATGGAATGGCGAAATGGTGGCCATGCGCCACGCGCCCATGCTGCGATTTGGCCGCGCGATGGTCACCCCGCCTCCGCATGCGTTTTTGCAAGCGACAGCACAGGGCGAGGCCGCTTTGCTGGCCGCTGTGCGCCGCGCCGTTGGCCCTGTCCGCAAGATTGTTGATCTGTTTGCGGGGCTGGGCACCTTTGCCCTGCCGCTGGCCGAATCGGCTGAGGTGCTGGCGATGGAGGGTGATGCAAAAATGATGGCCGCGCTGAGCCTAGGCGCGCGCGGCGCTGAAAATCTGCACCGCGTTGATACGCAAACCCGCGATCTGTTTCGCCGCCCGTTAGAGCCTGACGAGTTTAAGGGAATTGAGGCAGTCGTTATCGACCCCCCGCGTGCGGGGGCCGAGGCGCAGATGACAACGCTGGCTCAAACAAAAGTGCCGCGCAATGCAGCGGTGTCTTGTAACCCTGTCACCTTTGCCCGCGACGCCAAGATTTTGCTGGCGGGCGGCTATCGTTTGGATTTTGTCCAAGTGGTCGATCAATTCCGCTGGTCACAACATATTGAACTGGCAGCAGGCTTTTCGCGCCGATAAAGTTCTGGCCACGGCCCACATGTTTTTGTATTGCTGAAAAAACATAAGAGCAGAATATGATAGACAGACGATTTTTTATTCTAACAGCGGGCGCTGCTTTGTCGGGCTGCGGCCAAAAGTTTCGCAGTTATGATGGCCCAGAGGTCACCTTGATCGAGGTGCATAAGGCTGACCGTCGTATGTATTTGCTGCACGGATCTGAGGTGCTGAAGACGTATAAAGTCCGTTTGGGCGGAAATCCGATTGGGCCCAAGCAGTTTGAAGGCGATATGAAAACGCCCGAAGGCGCCTATTTTATTACACATCGCAACCCCAATTCCAGCTATCATCTGTCGCTTGGCGTCAGCTATCCGAATCAGGCTGATCGAGAGTTTGCGAAATCTCAAAACAAGCGCCCTGGCGGGGATATCTTTATACACGGTGGGCCAACGGAGTGGTTTGCGGGGCGCGATTGGACTGCTGGCTGCATCGCTGTGAAAGACCGCGAAATGGAAGAGATTTTCGCTATGGTCAATCCGGGCGTGCAGATCAACCTTTATCCATAGGCTTAAACGCTGGCTTACGCGCCAGTCATCAAAGTCCACCAAATTTTACCGTTTGATTCCTGATACCAAGCAAAGCCCATGACGGTGGCCGCAGGGTCTAAAATAACATTGCGGGTTGTGGGTTCAAGCAACCATGCATTGATGGTTTGCAGTTCGGTTTCAAAGGTTTCCGAAATCAACTCGCCCAAGAACCGCCCCTGAAAGCCGACGCGCTGGGCGCGCAGCAGGGGGGATGATCCGTCAGACCCGAAATGCCAAGGCCTGTTCTGCACCGACATATCGCGCGAATGGGTCAGCGATGCGGCGTTCAACTCGGCGCTGAATTGCAGCGCGCCAAGGCCCGCGCGCGCGCGAATGGCGTTAATGGAATCTAATGCGCGAAAAGGAATGGCTTGGGCCTGCGTGTCATTGATCTTGTATACGGCCGAACGGCCGGCGGTGCTTGCGCCGCCGAAACTCGGTACCTGTCCGCCGCAAGCCGCCAAAATACTGGCAGACAGGCCAAAAACTATCGCATTACGTCTGTTCATTGGTTCACCTGCGGCATCGGGCAACGTTAAGCGATGTCTTTAACTGGGATTGCACGGGGTTACAAATCAAAGTGATCACACAAGCGGATGCAATATTTGCGATTCGTTGCAGAAAATGCTATTCCGCAGGCAGAGCAGAAAAGGAGATCAACGAATGAGCGTTGACAACACATCGCGCCCAACACGGCGCGGCGCACTGGTTATGGGTATGGCAGCGTTGGCGGCGGGGCCTAGCCTAGCCCAATCGGCCTTTCCTGGGAATACCACTGAAATGGACAATCCCAACGCGGGCGCGCGCAATAACATATCCAGCTTTCGGATGCTAAATTGGCAAGATTACTTTGCCAGCACCAAGAATGGCGCGATTTTATGCGATATTGCATCGCGGTCACTGCATTACTGGTCAGAGGATCAATCAATCTATCGCCTGTATCCCACATCAGTGCCACTTTCTGAAGAACTAACGCGCAAGGGCAGCTCGGCAGTGACGCAAAAAGTGGTCGCTCCGCCGTGGCGGCCAACCCCAGAAATGAAAAAGCGAAACCCAGAATGGCCAGATATGGTGCCTGGCGGATCGCCCGATAACCCATTGGGAACGCACGCTTTATATCTCAGCTGGCAGTTCTACCGTATCCATGGCACACATGATACGCGCAAAATTGGAAGGCGTTCATCAAATGGTTGCATCGGCCTTTACAACGAACACATCGCAGAATTGTTCAGTTTTGCTAAAGTGGGCACTCAAGTGTTGCTAATTTGACGACATTGTGGCGGAACGGCGCATTTTCCCCAGATAACGCATTGCATTTTGCGTCCCTTACGGGTTAATCACAGGGCACGAGGAATAGTCTTGGGTGCGTTGTCGTCGCCTCTGCAAAAACCGGCGGCACGCAGAAAACTGGAGATACACTATGAAAAAGATCGCTCTTGCTGCCGCTTTGTCGGTTGCTGCTACTTCCGCTTTCGCTGGCGGCGCTGCTGAGCCTATGGCTGATGCAGCTGCTGTAAAGTCGTCGTCGTCGTCGGCTGGCGGCTACGTTGTTCCATTGTTGCTGTTGGTTGCTCTGGCAATTGCTGCAAGCAACGCCTAATTCATTCTTGAATTATAGAAAGGGTGGCTGTTCATTCAGCCACCCTTTTCTATTGCGCTTACCTTTGATGACCATGAAAAAACCCGCAAGTTTCCTTGCGGGTTTTTCATTTTGGGGTGATTCGAGCGGTTACGGGATAAGCCGCGCAATGATGGCATCTGCCGCCTGTTCGGCCGTTAGCTTGGTTGTATCAATCCGCATTTCGGGGCTTTCAGGCGCTTCATAGGGGCTGTCGATGCCCGTAAAGTTCTTCAATTGCCCAGCGCGTGCCTTTTTATAAAGGCCCTTTACATCGCGCTTTTCCGCCTCGTCCAGCGTGGTATCGATGTGAACCTCTATGAACTCGCCAGGCTGCATCATCGCGCGCACCATGTCACGTTCTGCGCGGAAGGGCGAGATAAAGGCGGTGATCACGATCAGGCCAGCATCTGTCATTAGCTTAGCCACTTCGCCAACGCGGCGGATATTCTCTACGCGGTCAGCATCGGTAAAGCCAAGGTCTTTGTTCAGCCCGTGGCGCACGTTATCGCCATCCAAAAGGAAGGTATGTCGATTCATCCGCGCCAGTTTACGCTCGACGATATTTGCAATCGTCGATTTGCCCGCACCCGACAGGCCCGTCAGCCATAACACAGCAGGCTTTTGGTTTTTGATCCCCGCATGGTGTTCGCGCGAAATGTCGGTGGCCTGCCAATGTACATTTTGCGCGCGGCGCAGCGAAAAGTGGATCATGCCCGCCGCAACGGTGGCATTGGTCATCTTGTCAATCAGAATGAACCCACCCAGATCGCGGTTATCGCCGTAGGCCTCGAACGGAATCGCGCGGTCAGTGGTGACGTTGCATACACCGATTGCGTTTAGATCAAGTGTCTTTGCGGCCAAATGCTCCATCGTGTTGACATTGACCTGATACTTAGGCTGGCCAACTGTTGCAGAAACTGTCTGTGTGCCGATTTTCAGCCAGTATGGCCGACCGGGCAGCATTTCCGCCTCGTCCATCCAGACGATGGTGGTTTCAAACTGGTCAGATACTTCGCAAGGCTCGGCAGCGGCAGTGATCACCTGCCCGCGTGAGCAGTCGATCTCATCCGCAAAGCATAGCGTTACCGATTGGCCTGCCACGGCGCGCGGCAGATCACCGTCCAGCGTCACAATGCGCGAGATGGTGGATGTTTTACCCGAAGGCAGCACCCTGATCTCGTCGCCTTGGGCAATTGTGCCCGTGACAATCAGCCCCGCAAAACCGCGAAAATCTAAGTTGGGGCGGTTGACCCATTGCACGGGCATACGGAACGGCTTGCCTTGGTCGGATGTAGCATCCACCTCGACCGTTTCCAGATGCGGCAGCAGGGCAGGGCCGTGATACCATGGCATGTTTTCGCTGTTCGCGGTGATGTTATCGCCCTTAAACCCTGAAATTGGCATAGCGGTAAAATCAG
>CAXNJD010000185.1:0-4242 GCA_964202545.1 Cypionkella sp. | reverse complement strand
TGCCCCACGGATTGCATCAATGCAGTGGCCAAATCCATATCAGCAGCACTGGCAGATGCATTGGCGCACAGGCCCGTAATGCCGCGACCCACCATAGCAGGGGTGTTGGGCATGGCGCGCACGATAGGGGTGCGCGCGCCAAGCACCGCTTCAAACGTGGCAATGGCGGTGCCCGCAGCGATGGAAATAAATAATGTCGCACCGTTGCCCAGCGCCTGAAGCGCAGGCAGCGCCGCCCCCATCATCTGCGGCTTTACCGCCAGCAGCGCCACGGCAGGGCTGGACGGCAGTCCTTGGTTAAGATGAACGCCAATGCCGCGCAGCCAATCGGATGGGTTTGGCTCTAACACCCAAACAGATGCTGCAGGAATACCCGCAGCAAGCCACCCCGCCAGCAGGGCCGAACCCATCTTGCCGCAGCCCAGCAGCACCAAGCCGTTTTGTGATACCCGATCCAAAGCCATGTAGTTTCCTGTTTTGCGGCAGGCTATCGCCATGCACGCGGGCCCCCATTTTGCGGCAGGCTAAAGCGTTGTGCGCGGGGATTCAACTGATCAGGGGGGGTGCCGCCGCCTTATGCGTGGCCATATGCCTCGGCCATAGCGACATTCATGGCAGAGGCGGGGGTTTTGTCGGCCCAAGCGACCAGTTGAAAGGCGGGATAAAATCGTTCCGCCGCGACGATGGCGCTTGTGATCAGCGCGTCAATCTGCTGCGCCCCAGCGAGTTGCCCACCCGCAAGACACAGGCCATAGCGCCAGACCATCAGCTTTTGCTCGGCCCAATAGGTAAATGCCCCCGTCCAAACCAAATCGTTGCAGCGGTTGATTACATCGTAAATCTCGCCCATGCGATCGGCGGGTGGCTCCATTTCAAAGGTGCAAATCAGCCGCAGGGTTTCGTCCTGATCTGACCAAGCCAAAGTCACCGAATAGGTGCGCCACTGCCCTTCGACGGCCATGGCAATTTGATCATCCGTCACGCGGTCAAATTCCCACGCGTTGCTGGATGCCAAATGTTCTACAAGATCAATGGGATGCAGATCATCGACGTCATAGATCTGATCGATAAGCGACATATCCAACCCCATCATAAGGCGGTTGATTAGCAAACTGCCCCAACCACTGCTATGAAACGCAACCCACTGAGGGCGCGCACATAGCCCTTACTCGATATAGTGTAGGATAGGGGAAAGACTGTAAAGGGGAAATTTGGTTAGTCTTCTGTGGATAAGGCGTGGGCTTTTGCCCTAACCCTCTCTCTCCACAGCGCAAACAATCCCGCCGCCGCCACAATCCCAGCCCCTGTGGCCACATTCAGGCGCAGGGTTTCGTTCAGAAATAGCAGGCCCAGCACAGACACCCAGACCAGTTGCAGATAGGCAAAGGGTTGCAGGGCCGACGCTTCGGCCACGGCATAGGCGCGGATCAGCAGCCAGTGGCCCAGCGCGGCCGTAAGGCACAGCGACGCCATCCAGCCCCAATCGGCAAGCGACATCGGCTGCCAATGCATCAGGCCAAGGGGTGTGATGGCAACGGCGCCCGCCACGCCTGTCCAGAAAAAGCTGACCTGCGCAGAATCCTCGCGCGAGACGAACCTTGTCAGCAGGCTGTACAGCGCAAACATAAAAGCCGAAATCAGTGGCAGGAGCGCCCAAGGCGAAAAAACCGAAAGCCCAGGTTGCAAGATAATCAGCACGCCCGCAAACCCCACGCCAATGGCGGCCCAGCGCCGCCAGCCCACAGCCTCGCCCAAGATCGGGCCAGACAGGGCAGCCACAATCAGCGGGTAGGCGATAAACACGGCTTGGCTTTCGATCAGGCCCAGTTTGACAAAGGCTATGACCATGACGCACACCTCGGCCACCAGCAGCACGCCGCGAAAGATCTGCGTCATCGGCCGCTTGCTGCGCACGGCGGCGCGAAGCCCGCCCTCGCTGCGCGCCGCGATGGCCATAACGAACAGGGCAAAGAACCAAAATCGGATCATCACCACCATATAGACGTTATTGTTGGCCCCAAGGTGGCGCGACACGCCGTCTTGCAGGGCGAATACGATGGTGGTGGCAATCATCAGATAAATGCCAAGGCGTTGGTTTTGTGTGGTTTTCATAATACGGCTGCCGTTGGTTTGCCGCGCTCGTGCCAAAGGGCATAAATGCCCGCCGCCACGATAATCACCGCGCCAAAGACAACATGGGTTTGCAAGACCTCGTTATAAATCGTCAGGCCAATGATCGAGACAAATACAATTTGCAGATAAGCAAAGGGTTGCACGGAAGACGCTTCGGCCACTTCGTAACATTTCAGCAGCAGCCAATGCGAAAAGACCGACAGCGCCGAATAGGCGGCGATCAGCACCCAGTCAAAGGGCAGAACAGGCTGCCAATGGTTAATGCCGATCACGGTCATAATGCCTGCGCCCAGCACACCCGGCCAAAAGAACGACGGAAAGTTCGGCTCGCCCCGCGTGGTTAGGCGCGTAAGAACAGAATATGTTGCAAACAGCACCGCCGCGCCAAGCGGGAGCAGCGCCCAAGGCGAAAACACCCCAGACGAGGGGCGCAAAATGATCAGCACCCCCACCACCCCCGTGCCGACTGCCGCCCAGCGCTGCCAGCTGAGTTTTTCGCCCAGAACAGGGCCAGACAGGGCCACAACCAACAACGGGCAAATGGCAAAAACGGCGTGGCTTTCAATAAGGCCGATTTTGGTATAGCCCCAAACGATTAGGATAATCTCACTGACTAAAAACACCGACCGCACCAAATGCGCCCAAAGGCGGGTAGAGGCGATGGCAGTGCGCACGCCCTCGGGGCGGCGCAGGGCCAGAAACATCACAAAGGCGGCAAAGACCCAATAGCGGATCATCACAATCATCAGCGTGTTGTAAGTGCCTGCTAAATAACGCGAAAACCCGTCTTGCGCGGCAAAGGCGGCCACGGCGGCGATCATCAGCCATATGCCTTTTCGATTATTGGTCATGGCCGAAGCGCCCCTTTGCTCATATGCCTTTTGCGCCCGTATCCTGCCACGCGTGTTACGTCAAACCCCGCCTCGCCCAGCGCGCGGCGAACATGGCCTGCGGCGGTATAGGTGGCAAAGGTGCCATGCGGAGCGGTATGTCGTGCAACCTCGCCCATCAGTTCGGCTGACCAAAGCTGCGGGTTTTTGGCAGGGGAAAACCCATCCAAATACCACGCATCGGCGCGGCCTGCCCAATTGGGCAGGGTGTCTTGCGCATCGCCGATGATGACCTGCACGGCAATCGGCCCAAGGGTAAAGGCGCGGCGACCCGCGCGCCATGCCGCCAAAAACGGCGCGGCGATGGGGACGGTTTGGGGAAAAAGTTCCAGCGCGCGGGCCATGTCATCTGCCTGCATGGGATAGGCTTCAAAACTGGTGTAGTTTATTGGGCAATCAATGGGGCAGATCAGTGCAGTGGCCAGCAGGTTTAGCCCTGTGCCAAAGCCCAGTTCAGCAATGGTAAAATCTGGCCGCAGCCGCGCAGGCAGATCATTGCCTGCCAAAAACACGTGGCACGTTTCGGCAAGACCATCATTCAGCGAAAAATAGGGGTCGTCAAAGCGGGCGGACACGGGAACCCCGCCTTCGCGCCAATCGATGTTGGCGGTCTGGTCGTTACTGCACATTCAGGCTAATCCTTTGTTCCAGACCATGAAGGGCGGCGCGATTAATGGCAAGATATGACGTGACGGTGCGCGGCGCGGGGATTTTTGGCCTGTCCATCGCATATCAGGCAGCAAAGCGCGGCGCAAAGGTGCAGGTGATTGAAACAGTGGCCATTGGCGCGGGATCGTCGGGCGGGTTGGTTGGCGCACTGACCCCGCATGTTCCAGACAGCTGGAACGCGAAAAAGGCGTTTCAGTTTGAAAGCCTGCTGATGGCGCAGACGTTTTGGGATGGGGTTGCACAGGCGGGCGGCGTGGATACAGGCTATGCGCGGCTGGGAAGGTTGCAACCGATTGAGAGCAGCGCGGGGGTGGAACTTGCGCGCGCGCGGGCAGCGGGGGCGGCGCAGAACTGGGGCGAACATGCGGTTTGGGAACTGCGCCAAGCCACTGGTGCTGCGTGGGAGCCTGTTAGCCCATCGGGATATTTGGTGTATGACAACCTGTCGGCGCGCCTGCATCCGCGCCGCGCAGGCGCGGCGCTGGCGGCGGCGATCGCGGCGCTTGGCGGGCGTGTGATTGTGGGCGATGCGGCAGATCACGGCCACGGC
>CAXNJD010000184.1:0-4246 GCA_964202545.1 Cypionkella sp. | reverse complement strand
GCAGCAAGGGCGCGGCTTGGGCCACGGCATGGCCCGTGCCCAGCTGCGGCTCTTGCAGAACGCATTCGCAAGCAAGGTCAAAGTTGGCCGCGCTGGCGGCAACCGCGCCCGCCCCATGGCCCGTAACCACAATAATGCGGGAAGGTTCCAGCGCGGCACCCGCCAGCAGCGCATGATGCAGCAAAGGCGCACTGGCAACATGATGCAACACTTTGGGCGTGTCGGAATTCATCCGCGTGCCCATACCTGCGGCCAAAACTATTAGGGAAACCGTCATTGCGCCTCTTTCCTTTTACTTCGCCCCGTTTTACGCGAGGGGGGCATAATCGCAAGTGCCTGCCCTTCACATAAGGTTTCAAAAATGAAAACTGTGGTATTTGATTTGGATGGTACGCTAGCCGATACATCGGGCGATTTGCTGGCCGCCGCCAATGCCACCTTTGCCGGTCTGGGCCATATTCCGCCCTTGCGTGCGGGCGATGAAGGGGTTGCGCTGCAAGGCGGGCGAGCGATGCTGAGGCTTGGGTTTGCACGTCTTGGCTTGGCCGCAGATGAGACGCTGATCGCTGGGCATTATCCTGCCCTACTCGCGCAGTACGAACGAGCGATTGCCGTGCACAGCCGCCTTTATGACGGGGCGGAATCTGCCGTGCGAACCCTGCGCGCGCGTGGGTTCGCCTGTGCGATTTGCACCAACAAGCCCACCTATCTAGCCGAGACCTTAATGACCGCCCTTGGCATTCGCCCGCTTTTCGGCGCGCTGATCGGCGCAGGCAGCCTGAGCGTGGTTAAACCAAACCCCGCGCCTTATCTGGCCGCCGTGGCCGCCGTGGGGGGCATATCTTCGTTTCTGGTTGGTGATACTGTCACCGATCACGATACCGCCCGCGCCGCTGGCGTTCCATCAGTGCTGGTTGGCTTTGGCCCGAATGGCGGCTCTGTCTCTGACTTGGCTCCCGACGCCGTGTTGCGCCATTTCGATGATTTGCCCGATCTGGCGCAGCGTATACTTGGCAGAGTTTGAGGGCCGCCCGATATCGATAGACTGCAAAGTTTGCTGTATGAAACCATCTTTGTCGAGCGTTTCTGGCGATCACTAAAGTAAGAAGTCGCCAGCATCATGCCTTGGACAAAGGTTTGCAGGATAGGAACGGCATATCGAGCGTTGGATCCCTATTGCTTTCACGACCACACGCGCACTGCCCATAGCAGTCAGCCGCCCTGTTTGGTCAACGTTGCCGCAACCCAAACCGATCCGCAGGTAAAGGCAATAGATTTTGGGCAGTCAAAAATCTGTTTAAGTAACGGGGGTAGCTCACTTGCAAAAATTTTTTGGCTAACTGGTATACAAGACTTCGGAAATGCATTTTCGCCATGGTAATTCTTGTGGCAGCGCAGCCTTAGGCGGCACAACATTTCCCTATCTCTGCATCAGCATTCCTGATACATAAACCTCCAGTATAATTCTGGGCTGCCATGACCAATCAAATCCTTGTTGTTGATCCGCTTGAACGTCAAGATATCTTGCGTGCCTTGGCCAGTGAAGTGCGCGGACGCATTTTGCAGCATTTGACGCGTTTGGGGCCGCGCAACGTCAATCAGGTGGCCGATGAGCTGGGCCTGCCACAATCGACGGTTTCTTCGAATATTCAGATACTTGTCGATGCGGGATTGGTGCAGACCCATTCGGAAAAGGGGCGCAAGGGCAGCCAGAAAATATGCCATTCCACATTCACTGAATTGCTGATTGCGTTTAAAGAGCCTGCGCCAACGGCGACAAATGCGATTGAGGTGGCGATGCCCATCGGTCTGTATACCCGCTGCGAGGTCAGCGCGCCGTGCGGGCTGTGTTCCCCCGAAGGGGTTATCGGACTTTTGGATGTGCCCGACACATTCCTTGACCCCGACCGTATGCGCGCGGGGCTGTTGTGGTTTACGCGCGGTTTTGTGGAATACCAGTTTCCAAACAACGCCAAATTGGCGGGCACATCTGTGCAGGCGCTTGAATTTGAAATGGAATTATCTTCCGAAGTGCCGGGGACATCGAAAGATTGGCCTTCTGACATTACCATTGCAATTAATGGCCAGGAAATTGATACGTGGACGTCGCCTGGTGAATTTGGCGACAAGCGCGGCAAGTTTACGCCTGACTGGTGGAAGCTAGAAGGGTCGCAATATGGCGATCAAAAACGCTGGCAGGTAATGGAAAGCGGCACGTTTCGCGATGGTCAAAAGGTGTCCAACTGCGCGTTGGATGATCTAAAGCTGAACGATCACCGCTCGATCCGCGTGCGGATTGGGGTTAAGGATGACGCCCGCCACCCCGGCGGTTTGAATATTTTCGGTCGCGGCTTTGGCGATAACGGACAAGACATCACGCTGCGATTGATCCGCGCCTGATCCTTCGCTTTGCGCGCTCGCCCAACCCGTCGCATTCAAGATTTGTGCATTTTTCGCTTGACCAAGACCCCATTGCTGGCGAACTATACCAGCAATTCAGATATAGACCAGACTTACGGATTATGATTCTGGCTTGGGGAGAGAGACAAAGTGAAAGCACGGGTAACAGCGCACAGCGCCTTTACGATAGCCGATATTGACAAGCGGATTTATGGATCTTTCCTCGAACACCTAGGCCGGGCGGTTTATACGGGTATTTACGAGCCTGGCCACCCCACTGCCGATGCGGCGGGCATGCGCGGCGATGTGCTGGAACTGGTGCGCGATTTGAACACGCCTATTTGCCGCTATCCTGGGGGCAATTTTGTATCTGCCTATAACTGGGAAGATGGCATTGGCCCCAAGGCTGATCGGCCAAAGCGGCTGGATTTGGCGTGGCGCACGACCGAAAGCAATCAGGTTGGTATCCACGAATTTGCCGACTGGGCCGAAAAGGCGGGCACCGAAATGATGCTGGCGGTCAATCTTGGATCGCGCGGGCTGGACGAGGCGCGTGCCTTTGTTGAATATGTCAACCACAAGGGCGGTACCCATTGGTCAGATTTGCGCGCCAAGAATGGCCGCAAAGACCCGTGGAATTGCCGCCTGTGGTGCCTTGGCAACGAAATGGACGGCCCATGGCAGGTGGGGCACAAATCGGCAGGCGAATACGGCCATTTGGCCAATGAAACAGCCAAAGCGCTGCGCGGGCTTGATCCATCGCTTGAACTGATCGTCTGCGGTTCCAGCCATTCCAATATGCCAACCTACCCCCAGTGGGAAGCCACGGTGTTAGAGGAGACTTACGACCAAATCGATTACATCAGCCTGCATATGTATTTTGAAAATTACGAAAAGAATTCAAATGAATACCTTGCCCTGCCAATGCGGCTGGAAAACTATATCGGCACAGTTGCAGGTGTGATTGATTACGTTAAGGCCAAAAAACGGTCCAAGAAGGATGTGAAAATTTCCTTTGATGAATGGAACGTTTGGTATCACGAACGCAAAGCCGACGCTGACCGTATGCGCGATTGGGATTGGCCCGAAGCGCCCGTTTTGCTGGAAGATGTCTATAATTTCGAAGACGTCCTACAGGTGGGCTGCATCCTAAACACCTTTATCCGCCGCGCTGATGTTGTGCAAATTGCTTGTATTGCACAATTGGTCAATGTGATTGCGCCGATTATGACAGAACCTGGCGGCGCGGCATGGCGGCAGACCATTTACTGGCCGTTCTTGTTTGCCTCCAAGCACGGGCGCGGCACGGCGATGCAACTGGCTGTCGAAGTGCCCAGTTATAATGCCGATTGCGCGGCCAATGTGCCGTGGCTGGATATTGCGGGCGTGCGCGATGACGATGAAGGCACGCTGACCTTTTTCGCCATCAACCGCAGCGGATCCGAGGTGATGGAGGTGGATTTGGCCCTAGAAGGCTTTACGCCCCGCTCTGTGACCCACACGCTGATCAAACATGATGACCTAGAGGCGCGCAACACCAAGGACGCGCCCAATACGGTGGCCCCAGCCACAGGCGATGGTGCAAAAATTACAGGCCGCGGCCTGCACCTAACATTGCCTGCCCATTCTTATTCGATGATTCAGGTGCAGCTTTAAGGGCATTTCAAAATACGATCACTCAAGTCGTTGATCGGATGGGCGAAGGGAAACCTTCGACCGCAAGCAGGCGGCAGATTCGCCGCGTTTAGGGAGGAAGACATGATAGTTAAAGGGATACTAAAGGCTGCCATCCTTGCAAGTGTATGTTTTACAGGGGTAGCGAAAGCAGAAGAAACCATCGTTTGGT
>CAXNJD010000183.1:0-4248 GCA_964202545.1 Cypionkella sp. | reverse complement strand
TCGCCCGGAAAGCCTGCAATAAAATCTGAAGACAGAAGAATCTCGGGCTTTGCTGCCCTGATAAGTTCGATCAGCCGCAGATACTGTTCGGCGGTATGCTTGCGGTTCATCGCTTTTAGGATTTTGTCCGAACCCGATTGCACGGGCAGGTGCAGATAAGGCATCAACTGCGATACCTCGCCATGGGCGGCAATCAGGTCATCGCCCATGTCATTTGGATGGGACGTTGTATAGCGAATGCGCAGCAGCCCGTCGATTTTCGCAAGCGCACGGATCAGCCCGGCCAGCGTTAAATCCCCCGCCGCACCCGCGCCATGATAGGCGTTCACGTTCTGGCCAAGCAGGGTGATATCACGCACGCCGCGATCGACCAATGCCCGCGCCTCATCCAGAATGCGCGCGGCGGGGCGAGATACTTCTGACCCACGTGTATAGGGCACCACACAAAAAGCGCAAAATTTGTCGCAGCCTTCTTGCACAGTCAAAAACGCCATCGGCCCACGTGCGGCACGCGCCTTTGGCAGATTGTCGAACTTGTCTTCGGCGGGAAAGTCGGTGTCGAGTTGCTGCGTTTGCCCCTCGCGCGCCGCGCGCGCCATGGCAGGCAAGCGGTGATAGGCTTGCGGTCCCACTACCACATCCACCTGCGGCGCACGTCGCAAAATCTCGGCGCCTTCAGCCTGCGCCACGCAGCCTGCAACACCAATTTTCAAATCGGGCTTATCCTTTTTCAGTTTGCGCAAGCGGCCCAAATCTGAATACAGCTTTTCGCTGGCTTTCTCGCGGATATGGCAAGTATTGATCAGCACCATATCGGCGGCCTCGGCGCTGTCCACCTGCGTGTAGCCATCGCTGCCCATCGCCTCGGCCATCCGCTCACTATCATAAACATTCATCTGGCAGCCATAGGTTTTGATGAACAGCTTTTTGCCCTGCCCATTTAGGGCTGGCGCAGCGGTGTTGGCTTCGGATTTGATATTGGTCATCTGGGCGGCCCTTTTGGCGATAGGCAGGCTTTACACGCTTTGCCCCCTCTCCTGCAACGTCCACCTGTAAGGGGCTTGCCAAAGCGCAACCATTAACCTCATCTTGACCCAGTCGCGCGATGGTTGCAGGCAAAAGGGATTTGGAATGCACTACCCCAGTTTGGATCAGTTTCTTGTCGCTGAAAAGGCAAGCTTGGCCAAAGGCCCAGTCGCGGTAATTCTGGCGGAGGACGATGTCGAGGTGGACTCAACTTTGCGTCACCATTTGGATATCGGCTTTGCGCCAGTTATCCTGCTGGCCGCACCGCAATTGGAACTGCCTGCTGACCTAGAGGCAAAAATTGCCCGTGTTGACACACAGGTCTTTGAAACTGGCATTCTGCAGCGCTCTGTTAACACTATGATCGCCGCTGCGCCCGGAACTTGGCTTTTTTATTGCTTTAATGCCGAATATCTGTTTTTTCCCTTCCTTGAATGGCGCAAAGTGGGCGAGATGTTGGCCTTTCACACGGAAGAACGGCGCGAGGCACTTATTAGCTATGTTATTGACGTTTATGCTAAAAACCTTACCGATCACCCCAATGCAGTCTCGCTTGATACGGCGCACTTGGACAAAACTGGCTATTATGCCCTTGCACGAGAAGACGCGGCGAACAATTGGGCGCACCGCGAGCGCCAGCTAGATTACTACGGCGGCCTGCGTTGGCGGTTCGAAGAATATGTGCCGTGGACGCGCCGCCGCATCGACCGCATCGCGCTGTTTCGTGCCAAGCCTGCTTTGACCCTGCGCGACGACTTCACCCTCTCGGACGAAGAAATGAACACCTATGCTTGCCCTTGGCATAACAATTTGACAACGGCTATTGCGTCGTTCCGTACGGCCAAGGCCCTGCGTGCCAATCCCGGATCTCGTTTTGCCATCAATACCTATATCTGGCAAAATTCCACGCCTTTTGATTGGCACAGCCAGCAGTTGATGGATTTAGGATTGATGGAACCGGGGCAGTGGTTTTAACTGCGTGGCCCGCACGCACCATTTGATGCTTGCAATCTTGTGGCGGGTCGGGTCTGGTAAGAAAAAGTTACGGGTCATGGCCTGAATAGGGCCGTGGCCTTCTTGTTTGAAAATTGTCCCAAAGTTAGGGCAAAAGGCTGGGAAATTATGGAAAAGATTCCAATGACACGGCGCGGCTTTGTGGCGCTTGACGACGAGTTGAAGCATTTAAAATCGCATGAACGCCCCGCGATCATCCGCGCCATATCGGAGGCGCGTGAGCATGGCGATTTGTCCGAAAATGCCGAATATCATTCGGCGCGCGAAAAACAAAGTTTCATCGAAGGCCGCATCAAAGAGCTAGAGGCGATGATCAGCCTTGCCGAAGTGATCGATCCGTCCAAACTATCGGGCGCGATTAAATTTGGCGCGACGGTGGCTTTGGTTGATGAAGACAACGGCGAGGAAAAGACCTATCAGATCGTGGGCGAAAGCGAGGCGGACATCGAAAAGAACTTGCTCAACATCCGCTCACCTTTGGCCCGCGCCCTGATTGGTAAGGAAAAGGGCGATTCGGTGGATGTCACCACGCCAGGCGGCAAACGCTGTTATGAGATCATTGCGATTACCTATCAGTAAATGGCCCTTGGCCGCTAACCGTGGCAGATTTCCCGTGTGGCAGATAAAGTGCGATGAAAAAGGTTAAAGTTCGGCCTCTTGATCTGGGGAAATACCCCTCGCGCATGCGCGGTAAGCCCTTGGCCTATATGGCTGAATGGGCTGCGGCTGCCTTGACGGTCACTTGGGTCACTGCTGTGCTGAGCTACGCGCCCGCAGATGGCTCCCCCCCATCAACCCTGATGACGTTAGTGCTGCTTTTCGTGCCGATAACCCTTATTTTTGGGGTGCTTGTCACACTGCGGTCGGTGCGCGCCTTGCGAAACGAGGCGGCGCGGCTACAGGCATCGGTCGATGCAATGCGCAAGGCGTTTTTGTCGGGGCAAAATCAGATTGACCCAGCGATGCAGCCTGCCGTGGCTCGCAAATTGGACGAGATCGCTCAGCAAACCCAGCAAACTCAGGCGACGTTGGTGAATATGGCGGCCAAGGTCGGCAAGGGCGCTGATGCAGGCCGCGCAAGCGCCCGCGCGGTTCCAACGCCAAAGGCATTGATGCCACCAGAAGAGCCTGCCCTAGCTCTTGGCGCGCAGCCCGACCCAGCTGGCTCTCCGTTGACTGTCGATGAGTTTATTCGCGCGATGAATTTTCCCGATGGCCCCGATGATACTGCAGGTTTTGCGGCAATGCGCGCGGCCCTATCCAATCGTGACATCGCAAAACTTATCCGCGCGGCACAAACATTGCTAAAATTACTGGCCCAAGATGGCATCTATATGGATGACCTGAAACATGATCCCGCAGCGCCAAACGCATGGAGGCTTTTTGCCAAGGGCGAGCGTGGGCGCGCTGTTGCGGCCTTGGGCGGGGTTCGTGACCGCTCGGCACTTGCGTTAAGTGTTGGGCGACTGCGCAATGATCCGGTGTTCCGCGATGCGGCGCATCACTTTTTGCGCGCGTTTGACCGCTGTCTTGCCGAATTTGAACCCAATGCTGAAGACGCAGATTTGGCCGCATTGGCCAGCACCCGCACAGCGCGGGCCTTTATGCTGCTGGGCCGCGTGCTTGGCACGTTTGACTAAAGCTTGCGCTGCATCCGCACTGTGCTGTCAAAACCAAAGATCAACCGCAGAGGCCCAATTTTGCGCTCGCTTTGCACGACAAATCCATGGCGCTGATAAAACCCGCGCGCGCGCCAATTGCTGCCCACCACATCCAATTGAACCGCGTCAAACCCTTGCGCGCGGGCATAGGAAAAGACGGCCTCCAGCAGCGCCGCGCCTATGCCTTGGCCCCGCGCCGCCACTTGCACCGAAAACCCGTCGATCATGAGTGCGCCAATATCGGCGTCTTTGTTGCCCACCAGCATTAACAGTTTCAGCCGCCACAGCCCGCGCAATGGGCCGTAAACTGCGCCAAAATCTCGCGCGGTGCCGCCCGCGAAAGTGCCCCTCTCGGTGTGCAGCCCAACGATGCCCAGCAGTGCGTTATCGTGCACAATGGCAAGGCATTGATCCAGCCGCATCACGCGGCGCAAATAGGTTTGCGCGCGGGCAGGGGGCCCCATCACTGGCCCAAGCTTGCCGCCAAAGGCGTGCCAATACAAATCCGCTGCCGCCGCGCGATAAGGTTCTGGCAGACCGTGCGAAA
>CAXNJD010000182.1:0-4248 GCA_964202545.1 Cypionkella sp. | reverse complement strand
TGCACCCAACCCACTATGGCCGTATGTGCCCAATTGAAACGCCCGAAGGTCAAAACATCGGTCTGATCAACAGCTTGGCAACTTTCGCGCGCGTGAATAAATACGGCTTTATCGAAACACCGTATCGTAAAGTGATCGACAATAAGGTGACCGATGAGGTGGTCTATATGTCGGCCCCCGAAGAAATGCGCCATACCGTTGCACAGGCCAACGCAGCGCAAGACGGCGAAGGGCGCTTTACCGATGATCTGATTTCCTCGCGCAAAGCGGGCGAATTCATGTTGAACCCGCCAGAAGCGATTGATCTGATTGACGTATCGCCAAAGCAATTGGTTTCGGTTGCGGCATCGCTTATTCCCTTCTTGGAAAATGACGACGCCAACCGCGCGCTGATGGGGTCGAACATGCAGCGTCAGGCCGTGCCTTTGCTGCAAGCGGACGCGCCTTTCGTGGGCACGGGGATCGAGGCTGTGGTTGCCCGCGATTCGGGGGCTGCCATTATGGCTCGCCGTGCAGGTATCATTGACCAAGTGGACGCGTCGCGTATCGTTGTGCGGGCCACAGAAATGTTGGATCCGGGCGAGCCTGGCGTTGACATTTACCGTCTGCGCAAATTCAAGCGTTCCAACCAATCGTCATGCATCAACCAGCGTCCGCTGGTGAAGGTAGGCGATACCGTTCTGCGCGGCGAAGTTGTGGCCGATGGCCC
Source organism: Cypionkella sp. (assembly GCA_964202545.1). GTDB lineage: Bacteria > Pseudomonadota > Alphaproteobacteria > Rhodobacterales > Rhodobacteraceae > Cypionkella. Next base: position 3,539 of record CAXNJD010000182.1, on the reverse strand, counting down.
CTGCACCGACATGGGCGAGCTTGCCCTTGGCCGCAACGTGGTCGTGGCATTCATGCCGTGGAATGGCTACAACTATGAAGACTCTATCCTGATTTCGGAACGCATTTTGAAGGATGACGTGTTCACTTCGATCCATATCGAAGAATACGAAGTCGCCGCGCGCGATACGAAACTGGGGCCAGAGGAAATCACCCGCGATATTCCAAACGTGGGCGAAGAAGCTCTGCGAAATCTGGACGAAGCGGGCATTGTGTATATCGGCGCGGATGTGATCCCTGGCGATATCTTGGTGGGTAAAATTACACCAAAGGGCGAGTCCCCAATGACGCCCGAAGAAAAGCTGTTGCGCGCGATCTTTGGTGAAAAAGCATCCGACGTGCGCGACACGTCGCTGCGCTTGCCACCCGGTGCATTTGGTACAATCGTGGAAGTGCGCGTGTTCAATCGCCATGGCGTTGATAAAGACGAACGCGCTCTGCAGATCGAGCGTGAAGAAGTCGAACGTCTGGCACGCGACCGCGATGACGAGCTGACCATTTTGGAACGCAACATTTATTCGCGTTTGAAAACACTGATCATGGGCAAAGTGGCTGTCAAAGGCCCCAAAGGCGTGAAAGCTGGCGCAAAGATCGACGACGAATTACTGGGCACGCTGTCGCGCGGCCTGTATTGGCAGTTGGCGCTGGAAAACGAAAACGATGCCAAGGATGTCGAAGCACTGCATGACCAGTACGAGGCGCAAAAGCGTGCCTTGGACAACCGTTTTGACGACAAGGTCGAAAAGGTGCGCCGCGGCGACGATCTGCCCCCCGGCGTGATGAAAATGGTCAAGGTGTTCGTGGCGGTAAAGCGCAAGCTGCAACCGGGCGACAAGATGGCAGGCCGTCACGGCACCAAGGGCGTTGTGTCCAAAGTTGTGCCTGTGGAAGACATGCCATTCTTGGCAGATGGCACCGCGGTTGACTTGGTTCTAAACCCGCTTGGCGTGCCTAGCCGAATGAACGTGGGCCAGATCCTTGAAACCCACATGGGCTGGGCCGCGCGCGGTTTGGGCCTGAAAATCGACGAAGCGCTTAAAGAATACCGCCGTTCGGGGGACATGACCCCTGTGCGCGAGGCGGTGCGCTTTGCCTATGGCGACGAGACCTATGACGCCGAATTTGCTGGTCGCAACGAGGATGATTTCCTTGAATTGGCTGGCAACGTGACCAAGGGCGTTCCGATTGCGACCCCTGTTTTCGACGGGGCCAAGGAAGCGGACGTGAACGATGCGCTGAAACGCGCAGGGTTCGATACCTCGGGTCAATCGGTGGTGTTTGATGGCCGTTCGGGCGAGCAGTTTGCCCGCAAGGTGACTGTGGGCGTGAAATATATGCTGAAACTTCACCACTTGGTGGATGATAAGCTGCACGCGCGTTCCACTGGCCCCTACTCGCTTGTCACGCAGCAACCTTTGGGCGGTAAGGCCCAATTCGGCGGGCAGCGTCTGGGCGAGATGGAGGTTTGGGCGCTGGAAGCCTACGGCGCGGCCTATACCTTGCAAGAAATGCTGACTGTCAAGTCGGACGACGTGGCAGGCCGCACCAAGGTTTATGAAAGCATTGTCAAAGGCGAAGACAATTTCGAGGCTGGCGTGCCAGAATCGTTCAACGTTTTGGTCAAAGAGGTGCGCGGCCTTGGCCTGAATATGGAACTCCTGGATGCGGAGGAGGAATAGCAGATTTTAGCGGCAGGCGCGCATCTGCGCGCCCGCCACGATCTGCCACCCTTCCCCGCGCCCCAATTTTGTAGGATTTGGATATGAACCAGGAACTGACCAACAACCCGTTTAACCCCGTTGCCCCCGTCAAAACATTTGACGAGATCAAGGTTTCCCTTGCCTCGCCAGAGCGGATTTTGTCGTGGTCGTTCGGCGAGATTAAAAAGCCAGAAACCATCAACTATCGCACGTTCAAACCCGAACGCGATGGCCTGTTCTGCGCGCGTATCTTTGGCCCCATCAAGGATTATGAATGCCTATGCGGCAAATACAAACGCATGAAATATCGCGGCGTTGTCTGCGAAAAGTGCGGTGTGGAAGTCACCTTGCAGAAGGTGCGCCGCGAACGTATGGGCCATATCGAACTGGCATCGCCAGTGGCGCATATCTGGTTCCTGAAATCGCTGCCCAGCCGCATCGGCCTGATGCTGGACATGACGCTGCGCGATCTGGAACGCATTTTGTATTTCGAAAACTATGTCGTCATTGAGCCGGGCCTGACAGATCTGTCTTATGGCCAATTGATGACCGAAGAAGACTATCTGGATGCGCAAGACCAGTACGGCGCAGATGCTTTCACCGCCAATATCGGCGCAGAAGCGATCCGCGAAATGCTGGCCGCGATTGATCTGGATAGCCTTGCGCAGCAATTGCGCGATGATTTGAAAGAAGCCACAGGCGAGCTGAAGCCAAAGAAAATCATCAAGCGTTTGAAGATTGTTGAAAGCTTTGTCGAATCGGGCAACCGCCCCGAATGGATGGTGCTGACCGTTCTTCCCGTGATTCCACCAGAACTGCGCCCCTTGGTGCCGCTGGATGGGGGCCGCTTTGCGACATCAGATTTGAACGATCTGTATCGCCGCGTGATCAACCGCAACAACCGCCTGAAACGCCTGATCGAACTGCGCGCGCCTGATATCATCGTGCGCAACGAAAAGCGTATGTTACAAGAAGCTGTCGATGCGCTGTTTGACAACGGCCGCCGTGGCCGCGTGATTACGGGCACCAACAAGCGCCCGCTGAAATCACTGTCGGATATGCTGAAAGGCAAGCAGGGCCGTTTCCGCCAGAACCTTTTGGGCAAGCGCGTCGATTTCTCGGGCCGTTCGGTCATTGTGACTGGCCCAGAACTCAAACTGCACCAGTGCGGTTTGCCGAAGAAGATGGCGCTGGAACTGTTCAAGCCGTTCATCTATTCGCGCCTTGAAGCAAAAGGCCTTTCCAGCACAGTGAAGCAAGCCAAAAAACTTGTGGAAAAAGAGCGTCCCGAAGTGTGGGATATCTTGGACGAGGTGATCCGCGAACATCCCGTGCTGCTGAACCGCGCGCCAACCCTGCACCGTTTGGGGATTCAGGCGTTTGAACCGATCCTGATCGAAGGTAAGGCCATTCAGCTGCACCCGCTGGTCTGCTCGGCCTTTAACGCCGACTTTGACGGTGACCAAATGGCCGTTCACGTGCCCCTATCGCTGGAAGCCCAGCTTGACGCGCGCGTTCTGATGATGTCCACGAACAACGTGCTATCGCCAGCCAACGGCGCGCCCATTATCGTGCCATCGCAGGATATGGTTTTGGGCCTGTATTACGCGACAATGGAGCGTAAGGGCATGACTGGCGAAGGTATGAAATTTGCCGATATCGACGAGGTGGAACACGCCCTTGCCGCAGGCGAGGTGCATTTGCATGCCAAAATTCAGGCCCGTCTGCGCCAAGTGGACGAGCATGGCAATATCGTGTGGAAGCGGATTGAAACCACGCCTGGCCGCTTGCGCCTTGGCAA
>CAXNJD010000181.1:0-4268 GCA_964202545.1 Cypionkella sp. | reverse complement strand
ATCATGGAAGTGCGCTTTGGCTATGACGGCATTGTGTTCGCATCGGACGTGGCTGGCCCAGACTTCGCTATGACCCCAGCAGACATATACAACGCTGTTGGCGCGCAAATCGTTGTTGACGGCGCGTTGGTTGCCAACCCAAACACATCGTGGGCCCAAGTGAACAGCGCATTTGCTGATCAGGAAATCCTGATGCTGGTTCCTGGCACCAAGCACGGCACACGCGAAGTGTTCGACACCAAAGTTGTGATCGCTGGCTGTGAAGAAACTGGCGCCTATGAAGCCTACAAGGCTGCAAACGCTGGCGACGAAGACAAAGCCGAAGAGGCCTGCATGGGTCTGCGCACCGATGGTCGTAGCATCGACATCGACGGCGACTACACCGAAACGCTGCAGCGTTTGGAAGCTGACAAGAACGCCGTTGGCGTGTTCGGTCTGTCGTTCTACCAGAACAACACCGACAAGTTGAAAGTGGCAACGATGTCGGGCGTGGTTCCATCGACCGAATCGATCGCTTCGGGCGACTATCCTGTGTCGCGTCCGCTGTATTTCTACGTCAAAACCGCACACTTGGGCGTGATCCCTGGCTTGCAGGAATACATCGACTTCTTCGTGTCCAATGACATGGCTGGCCCAGAAGGCCCGCTGGCTGCCTATGGTCTGGTGTCCGATCCAGAACTGGCTGCAACCCAAGCTATGGTTGCTGCTGGCACCCCAATGGGCCCACTGGAATAAGATAAACTTTATGGCGGCGCGAATACTCGCGCCGCCATTATTCCATTCCTTCGCAACGGGGGCACTATGTCCGTATTCTTATTGTTGTCCTTTATTGCAGTGCTTTCGATTGTCAGCTTCTTTCTAAGTCGCCAGCGCGCTGTCGTATCATCGGCTGGCAATATCCGCATCATGCATTCGCTGCCTGTATACTACGGCTGGCATGGTGCGTTGATGGTGTTAGTTCCCGCGCTGATCGCACTTTCCATATGGCTGATCGCGCAACCTTTGGTCATTGATCGGCAACTGGTTGAATATTTTCCTGCCGATCAAATCGAATCGGAAACCGAGCGCACCTTGCTTATGGCAGACGTTCGCCGCGTGGCCGCTGGCCTAGATGTGGCCATAGCCCAAGGCGCGATGACGCCCGAGCAGGCCGAAATGGTGCGGACTGAATTTGGTTCGGTGCGCGACAAATTGGCCGCCGTGGGTGTGGCGCTGGGCGCCGAAGTGACCCCGGCTGTTCTGAATGCGGCGCAGGATTATCGCAGATTGGCTCTCATGGGCGGTATCGGGCGCTCGATCCTTGTGATGTTGGTGGCGCTGGGTGGCCTTGCCTATGCTGTTCGCGTGTCGCACAAAGATTTTCGCGCCAGAAACCGCGTGGAACAAGTGGTGCTGCTGTTGATGGCGGCTTGTTCGACCGTGGCCGTTCTAACCACAGTCGGCATCATTATGTCGCTGATCACTGAAAGCCTGCGCTTTTTCACCATGTATCCGTGGCAAGACTTTTTCTTTAGCCTGACATGGTCGCCCAATTTCCGTGGCAACAGCGATTTGGGCCTTGCGCCGCTGCTGTGGGGCACGATTTATATCAGCTTTGTTTCCATCATGGTGGCCGCGCCCTTGGGCATTTTCTCGGCCATTTATCTGGCGGAATATGCCAGTGCGCGCACTCGGTCTATCATCAAACCGATGATCGAGGTGATTGCAGGCATTCCAACTGTGGTGTTTGGCCTGTTTGCGCTGGTGACTGTGGGGCCGCTGATCCGCGACTGGATTGCTGTGCCAACGGGTCTGGGCAATTCGGGCTCGTCCGTTATGACCGCTGGCATTGTCATTGGTATTTTGAATATCCCGTTCGTATCGTCTCTGGCCGATGACATTATCAACGCCGTGCCACAAGCGATGCGCGATGGCTCTTATGGCCTTGGCGCGACGAAATCTGAAACAATCCGCCAAGTGGTCCTGCCAGCCGCCTTGCCTGGCATTGTGGGCGGGGTTCTGCTGGCGCTTAGCCGCGCGATTGGCGAAACTATGATTGTGACCATGGGCGCGGGGGCTGCCGCTAAGCTGGACTTGAACCCGTTCGAGGCCATGACCACCATCACGGTTAAAATCGTAAGCCAATTGACTGGCGATACCGAGTTTGACAGCCCCGAAACGCTTGTGGCTTTCGCGCTGGGCATGACGCTGTTCGTGTTGACCTTGGGGCTGAATGTCTTTGCCCTTTACATCGTGCGCAAATATCGGGAGCAATACGAATGAGCGATCTGAACAACAACGCAGCGCCCACCGCCTCTCCTGCGGCGCATGAGGGATCGTCCTTGTATGTGGCCGCCCCACTGATGCGCCGCCGCAATGCTTCTGAGGCGCGGTTTCGTTGGTACGGTATCTTGGCCATTGGCGTTAGCCTTGGAACGCTGGCCTTTACCCTGTTCACGATCTTTGCTGATGGCGTTTCATCCTTCCGCCAAACCACGTTTGAATTTGACGTGACCCTGCCCGCCGAAACGCTAGACCCGACAGGCGCGCGTAACCCTGACGATATGGCCAAGGTTACGACGATTGGCTATAAGCGCGTGCTAGAGGAATCCCTCACCGCTTACATGGCCGCGCGTGGTGTAGATTTGATGGGGGTTAGCGAGAAGGATTTGGGCGCGTTTATTTCGGGTGATGCGCCGGGCCGCTTACGCAAAATGGTGCTGGAAGACCCCAACCTAGTCGACCAAACCATCCGCTTTTCCGCCTTTGCCACTGGCCGTATTGACGGTTATTTCAAAGGCCGCGTGACGATGGAAACCGCCAAGCTTGACAGCAATATCTCGCCCGAGCAGTTGATGCTGGCGGATCGCATGGTCGAAGCAGGCATCTTGGTGCAAAAATTTAATTGGCTGTTCTTTACCAACAGCGATGCCTCTGACACGCGGCCCGAATCGGCTGGCCTTGGTGTGGCGATCTTGGGCTCGCTTTATATGATGCTGCTGGTGGTGGTGATGTCGTTGCCACTGGGCGTTGGGGCTGCAATTTACCTAGAGGAATTTGCCAAGCCGAATCGCTTTACCGATTTGATCGAGGTGAATATCTCGAACCTTGCTGCCGTGCCGTCGATTGTGTTCGGTATCTTGGGGCTCGCGGTATTTATCAATTTTGCGGGTCTGCCCGCATCCTCCACGATGGTTGGGGCACTGGTTTTGACGCTGATGTCGTTGCCGACCATCATTATCGCCACCCGCGCCAGTCTGCGGGCTGTGCCACCCTCGATCCGTTCGGCGGCGTTGGGCATTGGCGCATCAAAGGTGCAAACGGTGTTCCACCATGTGCTGCCATTGGCGATGCCAGGCATTATGACGGGCACGATTTTGTCGCTTGCATCGGCCTTGGGCGAAACGGGGCCACTGCTGCTGATCGGGATGGTCGCCTTTGTGGTGACTCCGCCCGCCAGCCCGCTGGACGGCGGGTTCCTAGACCCAGCGACCGCCCTGCCTGTGCAGGTTTATTCTTGGGCCTCGCGGTCTGATCCTGCCTTTATTGAACGTGCATCTGGGGCGATTATTGTTCTGCTGGCCTTCTTGGTTGTCATGAACATCGCCGCAATTATCCTGCGCCGCCGCTTTGAACGCCGTTGGTAAGGAAAAACCCATGAAAGACCTGAGAGTGGAGCGTGACGTGCAAACCGAAACAAACAAAATCGAAGCTCGCGGCGTGCAAGTGTTCTACGGCACGAACCACGCAATTAAGGATGTAGATGTCGACATTCTGGACAAAACCGTAACGGCCTTTATCGGCCCATCGGGGTGCGGCAAATCGACCTTTCTGCGCTGCCTAAACCGCATGAATGACACAGTCGCATCGGCCCGTGTCGAAGGTAAAATTTTGCTGGAAAACGAGGACATCTATGATGCCCGCGTCGATCCTGTGCAGTTGCGCGCCAAAGTGGGCATGGTCTTTCAAAAGCCAAACCCATTTCCGAAATCTATCTATGATAACGTGGCGTATGGCCCGCGCATTCACGGGCTGACCCGCAACAAGGCAGAGTTGGACGAGATTGTCGAGAAATCACTGCGCCGCGCCGCATTGTGGAACGAGGTCAAGGATCGCCTGCAATCAGGCGGAACTGGCCTTTCTGGTGGGCAACAGCAGCGCTTGTGCATCGCCCGTGCCATTGCAACGTCGCCCGAAGTGCTGCTGATGGACGAGCCATGTTCGGCACTTGATCCGATTGCGACCGCGCAAGTCGAAGAATTGATCGACGAACTGCGCACAGATTATTC
>CAXNJD010000180.1:0-4277 GCA_964202545.1 Cypionkella sp. | reverse complement strand
GGCGGCTCGGCGGTTTGGGCTGCGGCGTATAGGGGCAAAGTCAAAGCAAAAAGCAAAACAAAAAGGCGGCGCATGAGGCACTCCTTTGGCTGAGATCGGGATAGGATAGGGCAGTGGCGCGCAAAGGCAAATGCAGGCTGTAATGGGCGGATGGGCCATGGCACAACTGGGCGGCCCTATCGGCGCCACGCATCGGGAGGGCAGCGTTAATTTTTGATACTGCGCTGCATTTGGGGGCCACCACGCGCCGCGTGGTGCAGTGCAAAAGAACGGCGCTGACCTGCGGTCTGTGGAACTGACGCGCCAGTTTGAGATGGGCATGCAGCAGATATGGGATGCGATCACCCAGCCTGCGCGTCTTGGGGTTTGGTATGGCGCGGTGGCGGGCGATTTGCGGGCAGGCGCATGGGCAATACTCTTGCGGAAAACTTCTTGGCGAGAAAGATAATCTGGGTTAGCGTAGGGTCAAATTGGAGGCCTTTATGCACAGCGAAGATATTGATTTTGTCATCACTTGGGTAGATGGCGGCGATCCTGTGCTTGCGGCCAAACGCGCGAAGTATCTGCCAGCGGGGGCTTGGGGCGGCAATCCCACCCGCTTTGCCGCGCTGGATGAAATCCGCTTCTGCCTGCTATCGATCCTGCGCAACGCCCCCTTTGCACGGCGGATTTTTATTGTGACCGATGCGCAGACGCCGCCCGCTTTGGCCGAGATTATCGCTGCCAAAGAACCGGGGTTCGAAAAGATCACCCTTCTCGATCACCGCGATATCTTTCGCGGATATGAAGACCTGCTGCCAGTGTTTTGCAGCACCTCAATTGACTTGATGCTTCATCGGATCCCAGATTTGGCCGAGCAGTTTGTAGTGATGAACGATGATTTCATTGTGACCGCGCCTTGCACGCCGCAGGATTTCTTTATCGGCGGCAAGGTGGTGCTGCACGGGCGTTGGTTTGGCAAGGAATTGGAAATTTTGAACGCGATAGATCGTACATTAAACTTTTGGAAACCCGTTCATAAACGCGCCGTCAGATCGAAAGAAAAGGCGCGCAAATCGGCGCGGCTGGCGGGGATGAAATGGAAAACCTTTATGCCCATCCACACGCCCTATTGCTTGCGCCAGTCTACTTGCGCCCGCGCGATGGCGCAGTTTGGCGCAACCTATTTGAACTCGGTTCGCATCCGCTTTCGCCGCGCAGATAAGCTGTTCGCTTGGGCGCTGAGCGATCATATGGAAATCTTGTCAGGCAATGCCGAGATCAGGGGCGAGGAGGAGGCGGTGTTCATTTATGCCGCCCGTAGCAGCGCCGAGAAACTGCGCACGAAATTGGCGCAGGCAAAGACGCGCAAGTTTCTGTGCCTGCAAAGCCTAGACCAAGCGCCAGCGGAGATGCAAGACGAGATCGCCGCTTGGCTGAAGGAAAAGTTCCCGATGCGCGGGAGTTAAGTTATCCAGCCAATTCCCCCGCCAAGGCCCGATCCATCAGCGCAATCGTCTCTGCCACGCCATACAGCGCGACAAAGCCGCCGAAGCGGGGGCCATCCGATGCGCCCAGCAGCACCTCATAAAGCGCCTTGAACCAGTCGCGCAGCGGGTCGAAGTTATGATCTTTGCCCACCGCGAAGACCATGGTTTGCAGGGCGTCGTCGCTCGTCTCCCCCTCCCACGCGGCAAGGCGCGCGCGCAGGTCTAGCATGGCGGCGCGTTCCATATCGGAAGGCAGGCGGAAGCTGCGGGTGGGGGCGATTCTATCGGCGAAATAGCGCACGGCATGGGCGGCGGCTGCGTTCAGATCGGGGTTGGCTTCTGGGCTGGCATCAGGCGCGGATTTCTTGATAAAGCCCCAAAGCCCCGCCGCATCGGTGGCCCCAGCGACGGAGGCAAGGTTCAGCAGCATCCCAAAAGTGACAACCATTTTCGATGCGGGCGGCGCGCCGTTATGGATATGCCAAACAGGGTTGTTCACCTGCGCATCGATGTCTTGCCCCTCATAAGCGCGCAGTTGCTGGTGGTATTCATCCACCGCGCGCGGGATCACATCAAAATGCATCCGCTTGGCGGTTTTGGGTTTTTGATACATGAAATAGGACAGGCTTTCCGAAGACGCATAGGTCAGCCATTCGTCGATGCTTAGACCATTCCCTTTGGTTTTGGAAATCTTTTGGCCTTCTTCATCTAAAAACAACTCGTAACTCATGTGATTGGGTTTTCGTCCGCCCAATACTTCGCAAATGCCGTCATAGATGGGCGTATTGGTGGAATGGTCTTTGCCATACATTTCGAAATCAACATCCAGAGCGGCCCAGCGTGCGCCGAAATCGGGCTTCCATTGCAGTTTGACATGGCCGCCTGAGACAGGCAGCGTCCATTCGCGCCCCTGCTCATCGTCAAAGGTAATGGTGTGGTTCACTGCATCGACGTTTTTCATGGGCACATACAAAACGCGGCCCGTTTCAGGGTGGATCGGCAGGAAACAGGAATAGGTCTGCTGGCGCTCTTCGCGCAGACTGGCCAGCATGATGTTCATAATTGCGTCGTAGCGTTCTGTGGCTAAGCGCAAGGTGTCGTCAAAGCGGCCCGATTTGTAGAATTCGGTGGCGCTGATGAATTCATACTCGAACCCGAACGTATCCAGAAAACGGCGCAGCATGGCGTTGTTATGGGCGCCGAAACTGTCGAATTGGCCATAGGGGTCTGGCACAGATGTCAGCGGTTTTTGCATGTGGCCGCGCAGCATATCTTGCTGGGGCACATTTTCGGGCACTTTGCGCATGCCGTCCACATCATCTGAAAAACAGATCAGACGCGTGGGAATGTCGGAAATCGCCTCAAAAGCGCGGCGGATCATGGTGGTGCGGGCGACCTCGCCAAAGGTGCCAATATGGGGCAGGCCGCTGGGGCCATAGCCCGTTTCAAACAGCACATAGCCCTTTTCGGGGGCCTTTTTTTCGTATCGTTTCAGCAGCGCGCGCGCCTCTTCAAAAGGCCAAGCCTTGGATTTCATCCCTGCATCACGAAGCGCGCTCATGTCATATTCCCCTAGGACGTGCGCGCCATATCGCCCGCAACCCGCTTCCTCTATTGCCGCGCGCGACTTAGGTCAATATTCTGCCCGAAAATAGGAGTTTTCCATGGCCGACACCCCCGCCTCGCTTTCCGTGCAAGATGCCCTTGTCGCCGTGATGATCGCCGTTTCGGCATCAGACGAGCAGATGCGCACGCCCGAGCTGATGGCCATTCAGCGCATGGTCAACCATATGCCCGTGTTCGCCGATTATGACACCGACCGCATCCGCGTGGTGGCGCAAACTGTGTTTGATCTGTTCGAGGAAGAAGACGGTCTAGACGCGCTGTTTGGGCTGATCCGCGATGCGCTGCCCGAACGCCTCTATGAAACCGCCTACGCGCTGGCCTGCGATGTGGCGACGGCGGACGGCACGCTGCGCGAGATTGAATTGCGGATGCTGGAAGAGGTGCGCGAGGAGTTATCGATTGACCGCCTGCACGCGGCGGCGATTGAATGGGGGGCAAGGGTGCGGCATTTGCGGGTATAGCGCGCAAGATTGCATTTCCCCCCCATCCGCCTTATCTGGGTCGCAACAAACCAAAAGGCCGCACCGCATGAACTGGATCACCAACTACGTCCGCCCTAAGATCGACAGCCTGTTTTCCAAGCGGGATGTGCCTGAAAATTTGTGGACGAAATGTCCCGAATGCGGGACCATGTTGTTTCATCGCGAGCTGGCGGCTGCACTGAATGTGTGCACGAACTGCGATCATCATATGGCAATTTCCCCGCGTGATCGCTTTAACGCGCTGTTCGATTTGGGAATTTTCACCGAGGTGAAAGTGCCCGAACCCGTGCTTGATCCGCTGCAATTTCGCGATCAAAAGAAATACCCAGACCGTTTGAAAGCCGCGCAAAAGGCCGCTGGCGAGAAGGATGCGATGTTGGTGGCCGAGGGCGAGGTGGGCCGCACGCCCATTGTTGCCGCAGGGCAGGATTTTTCGTTCATGGCAGGGTCCATGGGCATGTATGTGGGCAATGCCATTATCGCAGGGGCCGAGCGGGCGATTAAGCTAAAGCGCCCGTTTGTGCTGTTTTCCGCATCGGGCGGGGCGCGGATGCAAGAGGGGCTGCTGTCGCTGATGCAAATGCCGCGTACGACTGTGGCGCTGCAAATGCTGCGCGAGGCGGGGCTGCCGTACATTGTGGTGATGACGCACCCTACCACGGGCGGGGTGACGGCCAGCTATGCCATGCTGGGGGATGTG
>CAXNJD010000179.1:0-4287 GCA_964202545.1 Cypionkella sp. | reverse complement strand
GGATGCTGTCGGCCCCCTTGGCAATTTTCGCAGGCTGGGTCAGCGCGGCCTCATTGGTGTCGGTCGGCATCATGCTGGGCGGGTATGGGCTGCTGCCGCATCCCACATCGGCCCTTGTGATGGTCGCCATACTTGTTGCCGCCGCGCTTTACATCCAATCGCGCCAGCCCCTTATGCCTGTTTACGGGGCCACAGTGGTCTGGGCGATTGTCGCTGTGGCGGTGGTCAACCGAACCGAATATCCGATGGTTGCAATCACCGCCGCCATTGCCGCGCTGATCATGGCCGCAGGCACGGCTTGGCTGCGTGCCAGACGCAGTTAATCACGCAAAGTCTGCCTGCTTCCTAACTCTACAAATATCCTTGGGGGAGGTTGCTAAAGCTATGCTTTAGCAACTGGTGGGCTGAAAGCCCCCCTTTTCAGTCTTTCGACCAACCCCCATCCATATGCTTGCGCAAACGGCTGGGCGTGTGGAATTTTGGGTTTTTGAACGGGTTTTTGTCGCCCTGCCCCCTGAATGTCAGGCGAATGGGCGTACCGGGCAAGTCGAAATGCTGGCGAAGGCCATTGACCAGATAACGTTTATAGCTGTCGGCCATCTCATCGGCATGGCTGCACATCACGATAAATCCTGGCGGGCGCTGTTTGACTTGGGTCATATAGCGCAGTTTGATACGGCGGCCTTGCGGGGCTGGCGGCGGATGGCTTTCTACCATCGCGCCCAGCCATGTGTTCAGCCGCGCGGTGGGCACGCGGCAGTTCCACACCTCATGCGCCTTGATGATCGCGTCATGCAGGCGGTCAAGCCCGCGCCCCGTTTTGCCCGACACTGTAATCAGCGGTGCGCCCCGAAGTTGCGGCAGCAGGCGTTCGAACATTTCTTTCAGTTCGGCAAGTTTTTCCTGCTTTTCGCCTTCAAGATCCCATTTGTTCACTGCAATCACCACAGCGCGACCTTCGGTTTCGGCGAAATCGGCGATACGCAGGTCTTGCACCTCGAACGGAATTTCCGCGTCCAGCAGCACCACAACCACCTCGGCAAACCGCACGGCGCGAATGCCGTCGGACACCGATAGTTTTTCCAGCTTTTCGTTGATGCGCGCCTTTTTGCGCATACCCGCGGTGTCGAAAATTTTAATCGGTGTGCCCAACCAATCGGCGCGCACGGAAATGGCATCGCGGGTAATCCCCGCCTCTGGCCCCGTAAGCAGGCGGTCAAAGCCCAGAATTTTGTTGATCAGCGTGGATTTGCCCGCATTTGGGCGGCCAATCACGGCGATTTGCAATGGCTTTTGCAGCGTCGGGCGGAAACTTTCAACATCGGCTTCGGATTCTGCATCCTCGTCAGAAATGTCCAAATCCACCTCAGGGGCGTTTTCGGCCGCGCGCTCGGCAAATTCGCCTTCCAGCGGGCGCAGGGCGTCATACAGATCATCCATCCCCTCGCCATGTTCGGCAGACAATCGGATCGGCTCGCCCAAACCAAGGCTCCACGCCTCGATCGCGCCGCCGTCGCCTGCACGGCCTTCGGCTTTATTCACGCCCAAAATCACCCGCGCGCCGCGTTTGCGCAGGATATCTGCGAAAACTTCATCTGTGGCGGTGATACCCACGCGGCCATCCACCAGAAACAGGCAAATATCGGCCATATCGACGGCGCGCTCGGTCAGGCGGCGCATGCGGCCCTGCAGGCTGTCATCGGTGACATCTTCCAACCCAGCCGTGTCAATCACGGTAAAGCGCAGATCAAACAATTTGGCATCCCCCTCGCGCAAATCGCGCGTCACGCCGGGTTGGTCATCGACCAGCGCCAGTTTGCGCCCCACAAGGCGGTTGAACAGGGTCGATTTGCCCACATTCGGGCGGCCAACGATGGCAAGAGTAAAGCTCATGTGCGGTATCCTGACTGCAAGCGTGTCCCTTACACGTCAATGCGCCTAACGGAAAGCGTGAAGTTGCCCGTTTTGCCCCATGACCAGCAGCATACCGTTCACAAGCGCGGGCGCAGAGGCCGCACCTGACGGAATTTCGGCCTGCCCAACAATTGCGCCTGAGGCAGGATCGAACAGGCGCAGCGTTCCATCGCCTGATGCAACCACAATATGCCCGCCCGCCAGAACGGGGCCGTAATGGGCAGTGATCGCTTTGAACCGCTTGGGTTTTTCGTTTTTAAAATAGGGCATGGTTTGGGCCCAAATCACTGCGCCGTCATTTGCGGACAAGCGTACAAGGCGCGCTTGATCATTCACCACAAAGACCGAACCGCCCACAACCAAGGGCGCGTTCAGCGCGCCTTCAGTGGCGGTCCAAATCCGCTGGCCCGTGGCCGCTGACAGGGCCGCCGTTTTACCCGCAGCCGAGCCTACATAGATTGTGCTGCCCGCAATAACAGGATCTCCTGTCACATCGCCAAAACCTGCATAGGCGCGGCCCAAACGTTCGCCCGCGATTCCCGCCGTCCACTGCTGATCGCCGTTTTGCGACACCGCAGTTAGCTGTCCTGCCGAATAGGGCAGATAGGCGGTGCCGCCAGACACGGCAATTGCCCCTGCCCCCAGCATACCGCCAGGACGCGGCGCGCCCTCGATCTGCCACAAGATGCGGCCATTCCCCGTATCCAGTGCGGCAGCCGACCCGTCGCGCCCCAGTGCATAAACGGCGCCGCCTGATACGGTGGGCGGGCCAGACAGCGCGCCATCCAGCCGTTGACGCCACTGCACCGCGCCGGAATTTGCTGCCAGCGCCAACACTTCGCCCGCGCCAGTTGTAACATAGACCGTGCCGCCGCCCACAGCCACGCCGCCGCCAGAAACATCGGCATTATTGTCAAAATCAGGCAAGACATTCGCTTGCCAGATGACCGCGCCATCTAGCGTCAGCGCGCTAACGCTGCCGCCTGCATCCATTGCAAAAATACGACCGCCTGTGGCCACGGGACTGGCAGCAATACGGCCTGAACGGGTGTTGCCTTGGCCAATCTTCACACTCCACACCCGCTGCGGGGCGGCAGATAGGGTGCCGTGCGGCAGCGCATGGCTGGCTGATCCCGCGCGATGCGACCAATCGCCAATGGTGCTGGCGCGGGGCAAAGCGATTCTTACAACAGCATTACCCGCCTCGACGGCAGGGGTCGCGGGGGTGCCGTCTTCGTTCAGGGTTTGCTCTAGCGGCGTGCGTACCGAAAAGCGCGGGCCGTCCAGAATCACTTCACGCTCGCACGCCGCCAAAACAAGAAGCATCCCAAGGCCAAGCCCCACCCCGCGTTTGCCAGCGTATTGATAGCCCATCATCGAATCCCCCTTTGCGCTGTTTTCTTTGGCAAATGCCAAAGCCAGCTTTAGCCCGCGTTCGTGCCCGCGCCCGCAATTTGCGGCACAGTGCCCCCCAGCGCCACAATGGCCTGCGAGGCGCGGGCAATCAAGCCATTTGGTGCGGCCTGATCTTGGACAAGAGCGGTTAGGGCGGTGATCGCCTCGTCCTTTTTGCCGTCTTCAATCAGCAAATAGGCCAGTTGTTCGCGTGCAAGTAGATCAAAGGCGCGGCCTGTAATGCCCTCGAGGGCAAGGCGCCGATCCGCAAGCGGCAGATCGGCCCCTGCCAGCATAATGCGGCGCAAGGTGGCCAGATCCCGGTAAAGCTGCGGCTCGGCAGCATCTGCGGCGACTTCCGCTAGGGCAGTCAGTGCGCCTGCCTTGTCCGCCGCAGGATCTGATGCCAAAATCATCGCTTTCAGCGCCTTTTGGCTGCCTGTGGCTGGCACTTCGGCAAGGGCAGCGGCGCGGGCCGATTCCTCGCCCAGATCCAGCGCATCCAGCAATGCATCGCCAAAGGCCTGCGCGGAAGCTGCATCACGGGCGCTGCTATATTCACGCCATCCTGTGCCGCCCACGACCAGCACCACCAAAAGCGCGCCAATCCAGCCATATTTGCGAAAAGCCGCGAACAGGCGGTCGCGGCGCACCTCTTCGGTGACCTCGTCGATAAAACTGTCGGGATTGCTCATAGCGGGCCTTTATTTCTTGGGCTTTGCGTTGCGCCCTTCATATACGCAAGCGCGCAGCCTTGCCAAGCCCCCGCCCCGCTTTGCCAAGCCCTTCGCGCGCGGTGCAGCTGGGCGTGCGCAACTTTCTTTCCTTAATTAAGGCCTATTTTAACCACAGCTTAAGCCTAACCAGACTTAAAGTATCTGCGCGCGCGCCCAAAACTCGCCCTCAGCAGCCGACTGTAAACATTTATGAGTGATCTATGGAATTTGCCCTTCTTGCCAATGTCTTGCTGTTTATCGG
>CAXNJD010000178.1:0-4294 GCA_964202545.1 Cypionkella sp. | reverse complement strand
TAAAGCTGTGCGGTGCAGAAAAGGCCAAAACCAAAGCCTGATCCAGCGCCTCGCCCCCATGCAGCAGCGCACGGAGGCCAGCCTGCCGTATGGGGGGCAGACTACAAAGCTGACCAACTGCCCAATGCGCCAGCGGGCCAGAGATGCGCAAAACAGCAACCCCAGCGCGCCCACGCGCCGAAGCAAGCGCGAAAATCGTATCCATCAGCAGCCCCTTAGCGGATTAGCTGTTCATCGATTCAAAGAATTCGGCGTTTGTCTTGGTTTGCTTTAACTTACCAAGCAGGAATTCAATCGCGTCCGTCGTGCCCATTGGGTTCAGAATACGGCGCAGGACGTATGTTTTCTGCAGATCAATTTTGTCGATCAGCAAGTCTTCTTTGCGCGTGCCAGATTTCAAAATATCAATAGCAGGGAAGACGCGCTTATCGGCAACCTTACGATCCAACACAATCTCGCTGTTGCCAGTGCCTTTGAACTCTTCAAAAATCACTTCATCCATACGCGAGCCTGTGTCGATTAGGGCTGTGGCGATGATCGTCAGACTGCCGCCTTCTTCAATGTTACGGGCCGCACCAAAAAACCGCTTAGGGCGCTGCAGGGCGTTCGCGTCCACGCCGCCCGTCAGCACTTTGCCAGACGATGGCACAACAGTGTTAAACGCGCGGCCAAGCCGGGTGATGCTGTCTAGCAAAATCACCACATCGCGTTTGTGTTCAACCAAACGCTTCGCCTTTTCGATCACCATTTCGGCCACAGCAACGTGGCGGGTGGCGGGTTCGTCAAAGGTCGAAGACACCACTTCCCCCTTAACTGACCGCTGCATATCGGTCACTTCCTCAGGCCGCTCATCAATCAGCAGCACGATCAAATAACATTCTGGGTGATTTACTGCGATGGAATTAGCAATGTTCTGCAGCAGCACCGTTTTACCCGTGCGCGGCGGGGCCACGATCAGCGCACGCTGGCCTTTGCCGATGGGGGAAACCAGATCAATCACGCGCGAAGAGCGGTCTTTGATGGTGGGGTCTTCTACCTCCATCTTCAGTCGCTCGTCTGGATACAGCGGCGTTAGGTTATCGAAATGTACCTTATGGCGGGCTTTTTCGGGATCGTCGAAGTTAATCTTCGTGACCTTAGTCATATGAAAGTAGCGCTCGCTATCCTTCGGCGCGGCAATGACGCCTTCGATGGTATCGCCCGTACGCAAGGAAAACTGCCGCAAAATATCGGGCGAGACGTAAATATCATCTGGGCCAGGTAAATAGTTGGCCGAAGGGCTGCGCAAAAAGCCAAACCCGTCTTGCAACACTTCCAAAACGCCATCGCCGCCAATTTCCCAACCTTCTTCGGCATGTTCCTTTAGGATGGAAAACATCATTTCGCCCTTGCGCATAGATGGGGCGTTTTCAATTTCCCATTCTTCGGCCATTGCCAACAGTTCAGCGGGCGTCTTGGCCTTTAGGTCGGCAAGGTTCAAATGTTCTTTGGTCATGGCGCGTCTCCTTGCGCCAAGGGCGCAGCGGGCAAAAATGGGAATGTCAACGAAAAGCGGGATGGCCGAATGGCCGCGCTGTCTGTGCACTAAGCGGACAGCCTGCACCTGTCAAGTTTTATGGCGCTTAGAACTTCACAATAACCGCAAAGACAATGACAATCATCAACACTGTCGGCACTTCATTCATCAAGCGGTAGCTGCGGCCCGATACGGTATTTGTGCCTGCGGCCAATTCTTTACGCCGCGCGCCCAGCCACATGTGAAACACTGTCATACCAATAACAGATACCGCCTTGGCCCATGACCAAATGGCAGACCAATCCACCACACCTGGCATGGACACGAGCATCAATCCGAAAACCCATGTGGCAATCATGGCAGGGTTCATGATGGCCTTCAGCAGGCGGCGTTCCATAACTGCCAACGTATCTATCAGCGCAGGCCCCTTTTCCGCCTGTTCCACGTGATAGACATACAAGCGTGGCAAATAGAACAGCCCCGCCATCCATGCGATGACCGAGATCACATGCAATGCTTTCACAGTCAGATACCAATCGGTCAAATTCATCGCGACCTCCTTTCTTCTTCTTAAAGAAAGATTTTAAAAAGAAAAGATGATGTTGTAGGGGTAGGGGATAACTGAATGCAGCGACTTACCCAGCGTTTCCCCCCCAAGCACAACTTTGGGGATAAAGTTTGGATAGATGGGTGGGGGTGGCAAGGTAGGGTCAAACAGCGCTGAAAATCAGTTACATAGCATTTATGAACCCTGTGAGCCGATTGTTTGCTGCCCTGGGGGATACGAGGTTTTCCCCAAGATCGGCCAAACCCCGTCCCCATGTGGAAAAATCCTTGCTTCGCGCCGCGAATCGCCCCGAAAAAGCGCCGCCTCGACAGTGCGGACAAAAACGGGCAAAACTGACCTGGTTCGTGCCTGCGAACAAAATAAGACTGTCCACAGGGTTATCAAAAGGGTGTCATGCAACTTATTCTTGCCTCAACGTCGCAGATCCGTGCGCGGCTGCTTGCGCGGGCGGGGTTGGTGTTTATCACAGCCGCCCCCCGCGTGGATGAAGATGCCATTCGAAGTGCAATGCAGGCCGATTCTACCAGCCCCCGCGACATAGCCGACAGTTTGGCCGAGGCGAAGGCGCTGAAAATCTCGGACAAGAATCCAGAGGCAATGGTTTTGGGCTGCGATCAGATTTTGGCCTTGGGCGATACGATTTTTGCCAAACCAGACACGCCCGCACAGGCCATATCGCAGTTGCGCGCGCTGCGCGGGCAAACGCATCATCTGTATTCCGCGACGGTGATCTATCAAAACGGGCAGCCGCAGTGGCGGCATATTGGTCACGCGCGCATGACGATGCGCGCGCTGTCAGATCAGGCTTTGACGGCATATGTGGCTGCGGAATGGGAGTCTATCCGCCATTCTGTGGGTTGTTATAAAATAGAAGAACGCGGCATTCAGCTGTTTTCGCAGATTGACGGCGATGTTTTCACCATTCAAGGGCTGCCATTGCTGGCGCTGCTGAATTATCTTGCCGTGCGGGGGGTCATCGCATCATGAACAGCACCATTCCTTTGGCGGGGGTTCTTGGATTTCCCGTCGCGCACAGCAAATCGCCCCGCCTGCACGGGCATTGGTTGGCAAAATATGGCATACAAGGGCATTATGTGCCGCTGCACGTCGCGCCAGAGAATCTAACTAGCACATTGAAATCAATGCTAAATATGGGATTTGTGGGCTGCAATGTGACCATCCCGCATAAAGAGGTGGCGCTGGCCCTTGCGCAGCAGGTCACCGATGCGGCGCGGCGCATTGGCGCGGCCAATACTTTGGTGTTTAAAGATGGCGAAATTCACGCCGACAACACAGATGGTATCGGGTTTATCGAAAACCTGCGGCAAAATGCGCCAAACTGGCGCGCCGATGCTGGCCCTGTTTTGGTGATTGGCGCAGGGGGCGCAGCGCGGGCGATTTTGGTGGCGCTGCTGGATGCGGGCGCGCCCGAAATTTTGTTGACCAACCGCACCGCAGATCGCGCTAGCGCCCTTGCCGCCGAATTTGGCCCGCCGGTAAAGGCCTATCCGTGGGAAAAAACCGAAACGCTGCTGTCACAGGCTGCGACCCTAGTGAACACCACGGCATTGGGCATGGCGGGGAAAGAAGCGTTTCCGTTTTCGTTGAATGGTCTTCCCAGTACCGCGCTTGCCACAGATATTGTCTACGCTCCTCTAGACACCCCGTTTCTGCAAGCTGCCCGCGCGCAGGGCTGCCAGACAGTCGATGGTCTGGGCATGCTGTTGCACCAAGCCGCACCTGGATTTGCGCGATGGTTTGGCCGAATGCCTGAAGTTACTGACGAAACGCGCCGCATGGTGCTGGGGCTATGAGCTATCGCTTGGGCCTGACGGGTAGTATTGGCATGGGTAAATCGACCACGGCGGCGATTTTGCTGCAATATGGCGTCCCTGTTTGGGATGCAGACGGCGCGGTGCATCGGCTGTACGGCGCGGGCGGGGCGGCGGTGGCCTCTATTGCCGCGCTGTGCCCTGATGCCTTAACTGACACGGGCCTAGACCGTTCAAAACTGCGTGCAGCCATTGCTACTAACCCTGATTTATTACAGAAAATTCAAAATATTGTGCATCCTCTTGTTGCCGCAGACCGCGCTAATTTCATTGCCAATACCGAAGGTGAGATCATTGCATTAGATATTCCGCTGCTGTTTGAAATTGGGGCAGACACACTGTGCGATGGGATCATTGTTGTCACCACCTCGCCCCAAG
>CAXNJD010000177.1:0-4308 GCA_964202545.1 Cypionkella sp. | reverse complement strand
TACCGAAGTGCGGATGGACAAGCCCGCCCTGTCGCTTTTGGCCGATATAGACAAGGAAACCGTTGATTTTCAAGACAATTACGATGGCAAAGACCGCGAGCCAACCGTTCTGCCCGCGCGCTATCCCAATATGCTGGTCAATGGGGCCGAGGGTATTGCCGTGGGTATGGCCACGCGCATTCCGCCCCATAACCTTGGCGAAGTGATCGACGGCACGCTGGCGCTGATCGAGAATCCCGATTTGTCGGCCGAGCGGTTGATGGAGATTATCCCCGCGCCCGATTTTCCAACGGGGGCCACGATTTTGGGCCGATCTGGGGCGCGCAAAGCCTATCTTGAAGGGCGCGGCAGCGTGATTATTCGCGCCAAAACCCATATCGAAGAAATCCGCAAAGACCGCTGGGCGATTGTCATCGACGAGATGCCCTATCAGGTGAACAAAGCGCGGATGATTGAAACCATCGCCGAACTGGTGCGCGACAAGCGGCTGGAGGGTATCGCCCATATTCAAGACGAAAGCGACCGTATTGGCGTGCGCGTGGTGATCGAACTCAAACGCGATGCCACCGCTGATGTAGTGCTGAACCAGTTGTTCCGCTTTACGCCGATGCAAACCAGCTTTGCCTGCAATATGCTGGCGCTGAACGGCGGGCGGCCCGAAACGCTGACCCTGCACGATTTCTTGCGCCATTTCATCACTTTCCGCGAAGAAGTTGTCGCGCGCCGCACGGCGTTCGAGTTGCGCCGCGCGCGCGAGCGCAGCCATATTCTGTGCGGCCTTGCTGTGGCCGTGTCCAATGTGGACGAGGTGGTGGCGACCATCCGATCCAGCGCCGATCCGTCCGAAGCGCGCGAGCGGCTGATGACCCGCCGCTGGCCTGCGGGGGAAATTATCCCCTTTATCAAACTGATCGACGATCCATCGCACCCCGTGAATGACGATGGCACCTATAACCTGTCGGAAATTCAGGCCCGCGCGATTTTGGATTTGCGCCTGCAACGCCTAACTGCGCTGGGTGTGAATGAGATTACGAACGAATTGCAGGAACTGGCTGCCAAGATCAAAGATTACTTGGAAATTTTGGGTTCGCGCGAGCGGATTATGGCGATCATTTCCGACGAGCTGCGCGAAGTGAAAACCGCCTTTGCCGTGCCCCGCCGCACCGAAATCGTCGACTGGGGCGGCGATATGGACGATGAAGATTTAATCGAGCGCGAGGATATGGTCGTGACCATCACGAGCGGAGGCTATATCAAGCGCACCAATCTGGCGGAATTTCGCGCGCAAAATCGTGGCGGCAAAGGGCTGTCATCGATGGCCACCAAGGAAGATGACGTTGTCACCACCCTTTTTGTGGCCAACACCCATACGAACCTGCTTTTCTTCACCACCGATGGCATGGTGTACAAGCTGAAAACATGGCGCCTGCCGCTGGCGGGACGCACGGCCAAGGGCAAGGCGATGGTCAATATCCTGCCCATCGCGCAGGGTATTTCTATTGCAGCCCTGATGCCCGTGGACGCCCCCGAGGAAGATTGGGACAATCTGCAAATTGTTTTCGCGACATCGGACGGCGATGTGCGCCAAAACGATTTGTCCGATTTTGTGAACGTCAAACGCAACGGCAAAATCGCGATGAACCTGCCCGAAGGCGTGTCTTTGGTGAACGCCGCCATTGCTGATGAGAATGACGATATCATGATGGTCACCGCGCTTGGCCGCGCGATCCGCTTCCCCACCACCGAAATCCGCGTGTTCAAATCGCGCGGATCAACGGGCGTGCGCGGCATTCGTTTGCAAGGCGAGGACAAGGTTGTGTCGATGTCGATCATTCGCCACTTTGAGGCGGATCCTGCACAGCGTGAATCCTATCTTAAACAGCGCCGCCTGATGGCGGGGGTGACCGAAGATGAAGTTGAGGCTGATGAGGATGACGAGGCCGTGGCCGAAGGGCAGCTTTCGCCAGAACGCTACGCCGAAATGTCGTCAGCGGAAGACTTGATTTTGACCATTACCGCAGGCGGGGCTGGCAAGCTATCATCCAGCCATGGCTACCCCGTGCGCGGGCGCGGCGGGATGGGCGTGATGGCGATGGACAAGGCGATGCGCGGCGGGCAATTGGTTGCCAGCTTCCCCGTGGTGATGTCCGATCAGATCATGCTCGCCACCAGCACGGGCCAATCCATCCGCGTGCCTGTCGATCAAATCAGCTTCCGTTCCCGCGCGGCGGGCGGGGTGAAGGTGTTCAACGTGGGCGCTGGCGAAGAAGTGGTGTCTGTTGCCCGCGTGGCCGAACAGGAAGAAGAATGATCGAGGTATTGCGGGGGCGGCTGGCAGAACTGGCCGCACTTGGCCAGACCATTACCTATGGCGATTTGGCACGTGAACTCTCGCTGCCAACGCCCGCTATTCAATCCCTGGCAGTTATGCTGGAAGACTTGATGGAACAGGACGTAGCCGCAGGCCGCCCCTTTCTTGCCGCCATGCTAGAGGGGCGCTTGGGGGATGGGATGCCAAGCCTTGGCTTTTTCGAAAAAGTGGCGGAGTTGGATGCCAATCTGATGAGCGATCCCGCTACTTTTGTGACAGAACAGCGCGCTGCCCTTTATCAGCTTTATGTGACACCGCATAAATAAAGCTCATAGTCTGCGCATATACGCACAAAGGCCTGCGCATTTATCCCAATATGCACTAATGTCCGGATGGGTTAGAGTTGTGCGGGTGACCCCGCCGCACGTGAGGGGCGCTTAGGGAAACATTGAAGGAAACGAAAATGGACAAATTGAACGCCTATATCCCAACCATCGGCCGCGTACTTTTGGGTGTGCTGTTCTTGGTTGCTGGCCTTGGCAAATTAGCTGGCGGCGTTGAAGGCTTTGCTGGCTATATCACATCGGGTGGTCTGCCTGCATTCTTGGCATGGCCCGTCGTGCTGTTTGAAATTCTGGCTGGCATTGCGATCATTGTCGGATATCAAACGCGTTACACTGCCTTGGCTTTGGCGGCATTCTGCTTGGTTTCGGGCATCATGTATCACGGAACGGCTGACATGTCGGGCCTGCTGAAGAACATCGCGCTAACGGGTGCCTTCCTGCGTTTGTACGCATCCGGCGCTGGCGCACTTGCCATCGACAAAGCATAAGCTTTTCGCAGCAAGACAAGGGCGGCCCTATTTGGGCCGCCCTTTTTCATTTTATTTCATCCACTTGTCGTAATCCGACACCAGCAGATGCGTAGGAGCGACATCTTCGTCAATTTCGGCAAAGCGGCCAATCGGCTCGCGGAAACATTGTCTGTGACATCATCGTTAACGGTGGACACCTCGCCAATCAGCACATCGCCGCCCTCGCCCCAAAAGGCGTGCCAATCGCCAGGCATCAGGGTAACGGATTCGCCGGGCGCAAGTTTTAGCTTATCGCCGGGCTTATAGGGCCGCTCGATCCCGTCGCAGCGCACCATGCCGCCTTTGTCTTCTGCGAAATTCCCCTGATCGTCTGATCCGAACAATTCCACTACCAACGTGGCCCCGCCACGGTTGATGATGTCTTCGGCCTTAATCACGTGGGTATGCATGGGGGATAGTTGATCTTGACGGGAAATCAGCAGTTTTTCAGCATAACACATGCCGCCGCCGCGCTGCAAATCGGCCAACTCGCCATTGCGCAGGGTGAACAGGAACAGGCCCATTTCGTCAAACCGACCCTGCCCGTAATCGGTAATATCCCAGCCGCAGCGCGATGAGATCACCTTTGCTGCCACATCCCGCTTGGCTACAAATTGGTCAGGTTTCCAAAAGGCAAAGGGCGGCAGAACAAAGCCGTACTGGCGGATCATCTCATCCGCAGCGCCCATAATCTCGTTAATGCGTGATCTTTTCATAACCTTCTCCCAGTATCGGGGCTGTCCCGATTTGGGGGGATGTTAGCGGTATCAGCCCGCGCAGGAAAGGGGGTCTTGCCCCCCAACAACTTCACCACGCGCCCACGCGCGCGCCGCATCGCCAAAGGCAGTGAACAAAGGGCGCGAGACGGCGTCGTTTTCGGCGTTAAATTCGGGGTGCCAGTGCACGGCCAGCGTAAAGCCCGCAGCACCCGCCACATAACTCGCCTCTGGCGTGCCATCTGGGGCGTGGCCGTCAATCAGAATGCGCGGGCCTGCGTCTTTGATACCTTGGCCATGCAGCGTGTTTGTCATCACCTCATCCGCGCCCATAAGGCGGGCGAACACGCCGCCTTTGGTGAACTGCACGATATGGCGCAGGGCAAACACCTCTTCCAGAGTGCCATCGGGGGGCATGCGATGGTTCA
>CAXNJD010000176.1:0-4360 GCA_964202545.1 Cypionkella sp. | reverse complement strand
CCCTGAGTCTTCGGCCCTGATCATCGACACGCCTTTGGGACGGATCGTGCATTCGGGCGATTTCAAACGCGATGCCACGCCCATCGTGGGCGAAGGCTGGGATGATGCGATGCTGTCCGCCATCGCGGCCGAGCGCCCTGTCAAGGCGCTGATGTGCGATTCAACCAATGTATTTAGCACCCATGAAGGGCGCAGCGAATCCACGCTGAAAGAACCGCTGTCCGAACTCATCAAAGGCGCGGGCGGCATGGTTGTTGCGACCACTTTTGCCAGCAACGTGGCACGGCTGAAAACCTTGGCCGAAGCGGCCAAAGCGGCTGATCGTTCGATCTGCCTTTTGGGCCGCGCGATGAAGCGCATGGTCTCGGCCGCGGAAATTTCGGGCGTGCTGAAAGATTTCCCGCGCACAATTACCCCAGAAGAGGCGCTGGAAGTGCCGCGCCGCAACCTGATGTTGATTGTGACGGGATCGCAGGGCGAACGGCGCGCGGCATCGGCGCAACTGGCGCGCGGCAAATATCTGGGGATCGAGATGAAAGAGGGCGATTTGTTTCTGTTTTCCTCAAAAACCATCCCCGGAAATGAGCGCGGCGTTTTGACCATTATGAACGGCCTTTCGGAAAAAGGCGTTGATATTCAAGATGATGCAAATGGAAAGTATCATGTATCGGGCCACGCCAACCGCCCCGATCTGGAACATGCCCACCGCATTTTCCTGCCTGATATGCTGCTGCCAATGCATGGCGAGCACCGCCATTTGCGCGAACATATGCGCATCGCCCACGCCTCTGGCATTGCCTCGATTGTGGCGACGAACGGCATGATGGTGGATATCTCAGGCGACGAGCCGAAAGTTGTCGAATATATCGACGCGGGCCGCAGCTATCTGGATGGCTCGGTGATTATCGGCGCGATGGATGGCATCGTGCGCGACCGTATTCGCATGGCGCTGAACGGGCGTGTCATGGTCACCGTGCTGATGGACGAAGATGATCGCCCGCTGGGCGATGCATGGGTGGAACTGTCGGGCCTGCCCCCGCGCGGCAAAACGGGCCGCGCTTGGGCCGAAGTGCTGGAAGGCGAACTTACCGACTACCTAGAGGCAGCAGGGCGTAAACTGCTGGCTGATGATGATAAACTGACCGAAGTCATGACCAAAATTGCCCGCCAAGTGGCGATGGAGGAAATCGGCAAAAAGCCCGAAGTGACTGTGGTTGTCAGCCGTCTTGCGTCGGAATAGCTGAAAGGCCCGAAGGGGGGCTTTGCCCCCCAGCTGTTAAAAGCGTTGCTTTAACTACCTCCCGCCGTGAAATTTCCAGAGCAAAGAAGGTCAGACCATCTGCCTGCTTCCTAACTCTGAAAATATCCTGGGGGGTGAGCGCAGCGAGGGGGGCAACGCCCCCCTTTTTTTAACTCGCCAAATCGCTGTGGTTTTCCGCATTGGCTTCGGCCAAAGCCTCGGGCGAGGGCGCTTGATCTTCCCCCTCGGTTGTGCGGGTTTCGATTTTGAAGCTGCGCGTTAAGAATTCGGGCATGTGATCGCCCATGCCAATGACCGAAGGGCCACGGTCATAGTCGCGATAACGGCGCTCGCCGCCACGATCGTCACGGGGGGCATCTCGGCGTTCATCACGGGGGTGGGCATCGCGGCGCGCATCGTTGCGATCGTCACGGCGCGGTTCGGTGCGGCGATCATCACGACGTTCATCACGAGGGGTGGCATCACGGGAGGCATCACGGGGCGCATCGCGGCGATCCTCTCGGCGGGGGCCGCGGTCTCGCATCGGTTCGGCGGTTACGGGTTCACTGGGGGCTTGTGCGGCAAGTTCGGTGACCACTTCAACCACGGGCAGTGCTTCGCGTGTGCCATCCTTGTCACGGCCGCGACCACCGCGCGTGCGGCGGGGGCGTTCTGTGCGCGGTGCCTCAGGCTCTTCGGCAGCGGGGCGCGGGGTGGGGCTGCTTTCGCCGCTACTCAGCGCGCCTTCGGGCAATTCGCCGCGCGGAATGGGTTGTTTCACCAATGCTTCGATTTGGGCCAGATACTTGTCATCAAACGGCACGGCGATGGTATATGCCTTGCCTGCCCGCCCCGCGCGGCCCGTGCGGCCAATGCGGTGCACGTAATCTTCGGGATGGGAAGGCACATCAAAATTGAACACATGGCTGACGGCCGGAATATCAAGGCCCCTTGCTGCCACATCAGATGCGATCAGCAGGCGGATAGACCCATCGCGGAACCCGTCCAGCGTTTTGGTGCGCAAAGATTGATCCAAATCGCCGTGGATCGGGGCTGCGTTAAACCCGTGTTGTTTCAGCGACTTGGCCAGCACATCCACATCCATCTTGCGGTTGCAAAAGATGATGGCATTGGTGCAAGCATCGCCTTCGCTGCGTATAAGCGCGCGCAGCACGGCACGCTTTTCGGCAAAGGATTTGTCTTTGCGGCTGGGCGTGAATTGGATCAGCTTTTGTTCAATCGTGGCGCTGGTGGAATTCTGCCGCGCCACTTCGATTTTCACCGCAGAAGACAGGAAGGTGTTGGTGATGCGTTCAATTTCGGGGGCCATCGTGGCCGAATAAAAAAACGTTTGCCGCGTGAACGGGGTCAGCGAGAAAATCTTTTCGATATCGGGGATGAACCCCATGTCCAGCATGCGGTCAGCCTCATCGACCACCATAATCTGCACGCCCGTCAGCAATAGCTTGCCGCGCGAATGGTGATCCAGCAAGCGGCCAGGTGTAGCGATCAGCACGTCAACGCCGCGATCAATCAGCTTGTCCTGCTCGCCAAAGGCGACGCCGCCAATCAGCAGCGCCTTGGTCAGCTTTGTGTATTTGGCGTAAACGTCAAAGTTTTCGGCGACTTGGGCGGCAAGTTCGCGCGTGGGGCACAGAACCAGCGAACGCGGCATCCGCGCCTTTGCGCGCCCTTGCCCCAGTAGGGTGATCATCGGCAGAGTAAAGCTGGCGGTTTTGCCCGTGCCCGTTTGGGCAATACCCAAAACATCGCGCCCTGCAAGGGCGTGCGGAATGGCTTGCGCCTGAATGGGGGTAGGGGTTTCATAGCCAGCGTCAGCCACGGCTTGTAATACGCGCGGATCCAGCGCGAGGTCGGAAAACTTGGTCATAACGTCCTTTGCAATGGGGATGGCCCCACGGGTAAAGGGCGCTTGTCTCGCGCCCGAGCGGATAGAGAGCAGGCGCAATTGGTCGCTTGCTTCGACCTAGGCGATAGCGGAAATAGGGGTAAAGGTCAAGGAAGGGGCAAATCGCCCAAACGCCTTGGAAAAGGGATTGAAATGTTCGGATTTGAACGACTGTTGCGCAACGTGCACACATGGCTGGGCGTGATGATTTTGCCTTGGGTCATCATTGCGGGGGTGACGGGTTTGTATATGAACCACTCCTCGCTGATTTTATCGGTGTTTCCTGTGGGGGATATTGACGCACCCTTGCTGCGCGCGCCGTCCTTGCCGCAAACCGAAGAGTCTGCGGCAGAGATTGTCAAAGCGCTTTATCCAGATGCGCGCTTTGATGACATGGGCGGCGGCAGGCAAAATGGCCGCGATGGATATGTCTTTGCTGCCAATGATTTTGAGGCGATGGTAGATCAAGCAACTGGCTATGTTTACGTAAAGTCACGCTATTTTATGCATCTTTATAGCCCATCAGGGCACAGGGTCGCCAGCAAACCCTATTGGAGCAAGTTACTGTCCCGACTGCACCGCGACGGGTGGGTAGGTGGCGCGCTTGGCTCTTGGCCAGCGGATATTGTGGCGGCTGCGCTTGTGATCTTTGGCAGTTCTGGCCTATATCTGTTCACCGCCCCGCGCCTGCGCCGCGCCAAAAATCGGCGGGCGCGGTTGCGCGCGCAGGTTTAAACCATCATCTCTTTGGTCGCCGTCAATCGCAATTCAGGATGGTCGCGTTCAATGCGGTCAATGTCCCATTTCAGGCGCGTTAGGTAGACCATATCGCCGTCATTATCCACGGCGATATGGCCCTTATTCACGCTCACGAATTTTTCCACATCGGCCTTGGCCCCCGAAACCCAGCGGGCCGAGGTGAACTGCGACGGCTCGAACCGCACGGGCAAGGAGTATTCTTGTTCGATGCGGCTGGCCAGCACCTCAAATTGCAGCGCGCCCACCACGCCCACAATAAACCCCGACCCGATCATCGGTTTGAACACCTTGGCCGCGCCTTCTTCGGAAAACTGCATCAGGGCTTTTTCCAGATGCTTTGCTTTCATCGGATCGCCCGCGCGCACCACTTGCAAAAGTTCGGGCGCAAAGGATGGAATGCCTGTAAAACGCAACGCCTCGCCTTCGGTCAGCGCATCGCCAATGCGCAGCTG
>CAXNJD010000175.1:0-4361 GCA_964202545.1 Cypionkella sp. | reverse complement strand
ATCTGCTGGGCGGGGCGCATACCCTGTCTGCCGCTGTGTCTGACAACATCGCCTATGCGCCCGGCACGACGCATGGCGCAACCACGGCGGCGCAGGCCTTGGCGCTGGGCCCAGGCGTGTGCCAAGACCATGCACAGGTGCTGATTGCGGCGGCGCGGGTGGCGGGGCTGCCTGCGCGCTATGTATCGGGCTATTTGCAGGCAAGCAGCGATGGCGCGGCGCATGAAGCGGCCCATGCGTGGACCGAAGTTTTCGTGCAAGGCTTTGGTTGGGTTGGCTTTGATCCTGCCAACCGCTGCTGCCCCGATGCGCGCTATATCCGCCTTGGATCTGGCCTTGATGCGCAAGATGCCGCCCCCATTCGCGGTATATCCCGCGCTGTGGGCAGCACGGGGGGCGCTGCGGAAAACTTATCGGTCACTGTTGCGATTGCCGCGCAGGAACAATAGCCTGAACGCTTGACTGCAATTACAAGGGAATCGGGTTTGACCTATTGCGTGGGACTTTTGCTGAACGAGGGCATGGTGATGCTGTCGGACACCCGTACCAATGCTGGCTTAGATAACATTGCCACCTACCGCAAAATGTTCACCTTTGTGGAGGAGGGCGAGCGGGTGATTGTTATCGTGACCGCAGGCAGCCTTTCGGTGACGCAAACCACCATCGCGCGTTTGCGCGAAGGGATTGATGACCCAGAGGCAAGCGAAGATACCTCGATCATGAAGGCGCCGACGATGTTAAAGGTCGCCTCTATCATCGGGGCCACGCTGTGCGGCGTGCGGCAGGAAATTGACGAAAAACTGGCCACAATGAAGCAGGGGGCCAGCGCCACCATGCTGGTTGCAGCCCAGCGTAAGGGCGGGCCAATGCGGCTGTTTTTGGTCTATCCCGAAGGCAATTTCATAGAGGCCACCGAAGACACCCCGTTTTTGCAGATTGGCGAGCATAAATACGGCAAGCCGATCCTTGACCGCGTGGTCAAGCCTGCCACATGCCTTGCCGATGCGGAAAAGGCTGTGCTGCTGTCGATGGATTCGACCTTGCGGTCGAACCTATCTGTCGGGATGCCCCTTGATCTGTGCATCATCGAAAAAGATGCGCTGAAAATCAGCCGCATGCGGCGGATCGAGGCGGGGGACGAAGCCTTTCGCGCCATGTCCGAAGGGTGGAGCCGCGCCCTGCGCGATGGCTTCGCGCAGATTAAGATTTAGGCCTGCAAGATTTATGAATTGGCCGCAAACAGCGCGGCCACCGCAGCGAAGAACCGCGCCCTTGCGGCTGTGCCTTCCATCATCACCTCATGTTCGGCCCCTGTATAAAGATCTAGCGTGGATGCAGGCCACATCGCCATGCGGGTGTGAATGGGCATTGGGTCAACCACCTTTTCCGCCGTGCCCAGTGCAGTATAGGCGGGCACAGCGGGCGAGGGCATGAGCGCCAGCGCGTTTGTTTCCAACATCGCGGCGCGGCCCCATGCCATGCTTGGCCCTCCAAGGCACAGTTCAGGATGCGCTTCGGCCTGAGCCTTCATATAACGCCACATATCGGGGTCGGTTGTCAGCACATTACCGATGAATTGCGCATCAATCACATAGGTGGTCGCCCCTGTTCCGGGTGCGTAAAGATGGCTTAAGCCAAACAAAGATGACACTGCCGTAACCACCCCTGCCACGGGCCTCATCCACGTCGACATGGAAAGCCCCCACATCGGCGCAGAAAACGCCGCTGCTTTGAACGGGTGGTTGCCCATAAGCGTGCGCAGTGCAATGCAGCCACCCATAGAATGGGACAAAAGATAGTGAGGGTGCGGCAAATCGTGCCGCTGGGCAGTGTCCAGCATCGTCTCGATATCGCGCTGATACTCGGCGAAATCTGCCACATGGCCGGTCATTCTGTCTTCGACAGCGCGGTCGGATAGGCCCTGACCGCGATAATCAATCGAGATCACGCTATAGCCCCCGCGGGCCAAATCGGCCGCAGCCAAGCCGTATTTTTCAATATATTCCGTGCGCCCTGGCAGCAGAAAGACAGTGCCCTTCGCGCCCTTTGTGGGCCAAATCCCAAATCTTAGGCGCACGCCATCGGGTGCCTTGGCCCAAACGGCAAAACCGCCTTCAGGGCCGCGCGCGACATCGTTAAACAGCGGGGCATTGGTCATGCGAGCGCCGACCCCAGCCGCATGGCAGTTGGCAGCGATCCGTCAATGCGCAGTTTGCCCGACATATAGGCGCTTGTGGCCCCCATCTCGCCCGACAAGATAGCGGCGAAAACATCGGCGTCTGCAGTTAGTGTCACATCCGCCTCTTCATCGCCCGCGCGCGCACCGCTTGCATCGAGCATGATCGCGCCTTCGCCTTCGATTACAAATTTTGCAATACCATCAAAGCCGTCCCCCAGCTTTGCCGACAGGGCAGCCACTGCTTTTTCTATCACATCTGACATCTTTTTTCCTTTTCTGGGCCAATCACGCGCCAGTTTCTTGAAATCTGCGCGCATTGCGTTAGGCTTGCAACCATGAAAGCGCGTATTCCATTACTCAATTGTGTCAAAGCGGCGTTCGTGGCGATTTTTTTCGCGGCAAGCCCTGTTGTTGCCCAAAACGCTGATTTGGACGCGCTGTTTGATCGTCTGAAATCGGCCCAAGCCGCCGAGGCCGAGGAAATTCAGGCTGAAATCTGGATTGCGTGGTCAAAGTCGGGGTCTGATGCGATGGATTTGCTGCTGCAACGCGGGCGCGATGCCATGGCTGCGGGGGATGCCACACTTGCGGTGCAGCATCTGACGGCGCTGGTCGATCACGCCCCCGATTTTGCCGAAGGCTGGAATGCGCGCGCAACCGCCTATTACCAGCTTGGGCAATTTGGCCCATCGGTTTCTGACATTGCCCGCACGCTAACGCTGAACCCGCGCCATTTTGGGGCGCTATCGGGACTTGGGACGATATTTGAAGAACTGGACGCGCCTGATAAGGCGATCGAGGCTTATAATGCCGCGCTAGAGATTAACCCCTTTGCCAGCGGGGCTGCGGATGCTATCGCCCGCATTCAGGCCGCCGCCCAAGGCCAAGACCTGTAACCCCGCAAAGGCTGCCCGATGTGCGCGAAATCTACCACGCCGCCGCAGCGGGTTACGGCCATGCTGGGCCCGACCAACACGGGCAAAACGCATTACGCCATTGAACGGATGCTGGGGCATCGCACGGGGGTTATTGGCCTGCCGCTGCGGCTGCTCGCGCGCGAGGTGTATGATAAAATCGTTGCCCTGCGCGGCCCATCCGTGGTGGCGCTGATTACGGGCGAGGAAAAGATCATTCCCCCCCGCGCGCAATATTGGGTTGCCACGACCGAAGCGATGCCGCTGGATATTGGGGCCGATTTTGTCTGCGTTGATGAAATTCAACTGTGTGCCGACCCTGATCGCGGCCATGTGTTGACTGACCGATTGCTGCGCGCACGGGGCCTGCATGAGACGTTGTTTTTAGGATCAGACACCATGCGCGGGGCTATTTTGGGCCTTATCCCGCGTGTCGAGCTGTTGCGGC
Source organism: Cypionkella sp. (assembly GCA_964202545.1). Taxonomy (GTDB): domain Bacteria; phylum Pseudomonadota; class Alphaproteobacteria; order Rhodobacterales; family Rhodobacteraceae; genus Cypionkella. The sequence goes on along the minus strand of CAXNJD010000175.1, from coordinate 820 downwards.
GCGAGCGTATGTCCGCCCTTTCCTATACGGGGCAGAAAAACCTGTCTCGCCTGCCCGAACGCACGGCGATTGTGTGCTTTTCAGTGGATGCGGTTTACGCCATTGCCGAGGTGATCCGCCGCACCAAAGGCGGCTGCGCGGTGGTGATGGGGGCGCTGTCCCCGCGCACGCGCAATGCGCAGGTCGCCCTCTACCAAAACGGCGAAGTGGACTATCTGGTTGCGACCGATGCCATCGGCATGGGACTTAATCTGGATATTAAGCATATTGCCTTTGCCGCCACAGGTAAATTTGACGGGCGGCGCATGCGCGCGCTGTATCCGCAGGAATTGGCGCAAATCGCAGGGCGCGCGGGGCGGCATGTGCAAAATGGCACCTTTGGCACAACGGGCGAGGTGCGCCCGATTCCCCCCGAAGTGATCGAGGCGATTGAGGCACACAGGTTTGACCCTGTTCGCAAACTGTATTGGCGCAATCACGAGTTGGAATTTGGCAGCGTAGACAGGCTGATCCGCAGCCTAGAAGCCCCCACGTCAGACCCTTGGCTAACACGCGCGCGCGATGCCGATGATGTGGTGGCGCTGAAAACACTGTCGCAAATGCCTGAAGTCGCGGAAAAGCTTGTCTCGCCGCAGCGGATAAAACTGCTGTGGGATGTGTGCCGCATTCCCGATTTTCGCGGGGCAAGCGAGACCGAACACGCCAGTCTTTTGGCGATGATTTTCGGATTTCTGACAGGGCGCGGGCTGGCGCGCACGCGGATCCCGCATGATTGGATCGAAAAAGCGGTAGATCGCATCGACAAAAGCACGGGTGATAT
>CAXNJD010000174.1:0-4370 GCA_964202545.1 Cypionkella sp. | reverse complement strand
TGCGAATGGCATAGGGGGCGTTGGGGTAGGTTTGGGGCGCGGCATCGCGCCATGGGCTTTGGAAAACGGCGTAGGATGCGCCGTCTGCCTCGGCGCGTGCACGAAATGCCGCGATTTCTTCGGGCGAGGAAAAACATTTATAGGCCGTGCCGCGCGCCAGCATTTCATGGGCGACTTCGGCATGGCGGTCTTTTTGGGCGAACTGGCTGACAGGCTCGCCATCCCAATCAAGGCCTAGCCACGTAAGGCCGCGCAAAATGGCAGCGGTTGCCTCTGGGGTTGACCGCTCGCGGTCGGTATCCTCGATCCGCAGCAAGAATTTACCGCCACGCCCGCGCGCAAACAGCCAATTGAACAGCGCAGTGCGCCCCCCGCCGATGTGCAAATATCCCGTGGGCGACGGGGCAAAGCGGGTGACGATTTGGCGGGTTGGCGCGTTCATAATTAACCTTTCATAAACCAATCTGCGGCTAGGCTTGGTCTAGCAATAGGCAAATGTTGGGGTGGCGGCAAGGTGGGCGCGCAGGCGGTGAAAAGGGGCCTTGAAGGGTGCCTTGAATGGGGGCGATTCATTCTTTTGTGGCCGCTGCATTGGCTGCTGGCGGCGCGCGGCCAATTGTTTGCTTGGGTTCCTGTGTTCATCGGCTGCGGCGTGGGCGCATGGTTCGCGTTGGGGTATGAGCCGCGCGGGGGCGATTATACCATTGCGGGCGGGCTTGGCGTGGCCATGCTGGGGCTGATTTTGCGCGGGCCAGACCTGGGCCGCCCTATTTTTGTGGCAGTTCTTTGCGCCTGTGCGGGTTTTGGCGCGGCGGGCCTGCGCGCGCATTGGGTGGCCGCCCCCATGCTGGACTTTCGCTATTACGGCCCCGTGCAGGGCCGCGTGATTGAAGTGGATCGCAGCGGATCAGACGCGCTGCGCATCACGTTGGACGGGGTGATTTTGGGCGATGTTGCGCCGCAATGGACCCCAAAATCCGTGCGCATTTCGCTGCAAGCGGCCGAGGTTGCCCCGCAAATTGGGCAAATAGTGATTCTAACTGCGCATCTTTCTGCCCCCGAAGGCGCAAGTGCGCCAGATGCCTTTGACTTTCGTCGTATGGCCTTTTTCAAAGGGCTGGGCGCGGTGGGATATACACGCAGCCCTGTTTTGCTGTGGGAGGAAGTGGACGGGCAGGCCCAAATCATTCCGCGCCTGCGCGCCTATCTGACCGCGTCGATGCTGGCCTATATGCCAAGCCAAGCTGGGGCGTTTGCCACGGGCGCAATGACAGGGGATCGCGCGGCGATTACGCAAGATACGGTGCAGGCGCTGCGCGACAGCAATCTGGCGCATCTGCTGGCGATTTCGGGCATGAATTTGGCGTTTATTTCGGGCTTTGTCTTTATGCTGATCCGATATGGCGTGGCGCTGGCGCCAGTGGTGGCGCTGCGGGTGAATGCCAAGAAAATCGCCGCCGTGGTATCGTTGACGGTGGCGCTGTTTTTCTGGGCTTTGTCAGGGGCCAATGTGTCCACCACGCGGGCTATGGTGATGATTGCGGTGATGCTGGGGGCGGTGCTGCTGGACCGGCGGGCGATTTCCATGCGCTCGGTCGCGATTGCGGGAATTGTTTTGCTGCTGATCACGCCCGAATCGCTGCTGGATCCAGGGTTTCAGTTGTCATTTTCGGCGACAGTCGTGCTGGTGGGGGCATATGGCGCACTTGACCGCGAAATTATGCGCGGACGGGTGCCGCGATGGGTGATGCCGCTGTTCGCGCTGGTGCTGACCTCGGTCCTAGCGGGGGCGGCGACCGCGCCTTATGCGGCGGCGCATTTTAACAGGTTTACCGATTACGGGCTGATTGCCAACCTAGCGACAGTGCCTGTGATGTCGCTGCTCATGGCGGCGGGCGTGATGGCGGCACTGCTGGCGCCCTTTGGCGCGGCGGCCCCTGCGCTGTGGGTGATAGAGATGTCGGGCGCATGGATTTTGGCGGTGGCGCATTGGGTGGCGGGGCTGGACGGCGCGGTAACGGCCATTGTCGCCCCGCCCCCTGCGGTGCTGCCGCTGATCACATTGGGCGGAATATGGCTGCTGGTCTGGCAGGGGCCGCGGCGGATGCTGGGTCTGCCCGTTTTGGCGCTGGCGCTGGGGCTTTGGACGTTTGCGCCGCGCCCTGATCTGATAATCAGCGCCGATGGGCTGCTGGCGGGGTTGATGGGGCCAGATGGCCGCGCGCTGAGCCATGAAAAAGGCGCAGGTTTTGCCGCAAAAACATGGCTAGAGGATGATGGTGATTTGGCGGCCCAAGCCGATGGCGCGGCGCGGGCGGGTTTTGCAGGGCCAAAAACCGCGCGCAGTTTTGCCATTGGCCCCTTTGGCGCAGTTCTGCTGTCTGGCAAGGATGTGGGAGAGGTGTTTGCAACGGCCTGCGCCGCGTATGACATTGTTATCTTGCCTGCGGCCTTTGACCCTGCCGAACTTGTGCTAACCAATGCACCCTGCACCGTTCTGGATAGGCAAGTCTTTGATAATACGGGCGCATTGGCGGCAAAGATAGACGGCGATGTGCTGACCTTGCACCCCACCCGCGACCGCGCGCGGATTTGGAGCAGCCCGCGACCTATCCTGCCGCCCCTTGTGCTGAACACACCAAAACCTGCAAAAATGGCGCAGGTTACCCCCGCGCCATAGGCCGTTTTGAACAGCCGGCATAGGCCTGCCACTGCCGTTTACATGGTGCCGCAAAAAAGGTGCAGTTTAGCAGGCGCGGATTAGGGGGCGCGGTTTAGTAACTGCGGATCAGGCCCACCAATTTGCCCTGCACTTTGACCAAATGATCAGGGAAGACGCGGGTTTCATAGGCAGGGTTCGCCGCCTCTAACGCGATCATGTTGCCCTTGCGGCGAAAGCGTTTTAGAGTGGCCTCGTGATCTTCAACGAGGGCTACGACAATATCGCCATTCTCGGCCCCAGATTGTTCGCGGATCACCACAATATCACCATCGTTGATGCCTGCCTCAATCATCGAATCGCCTTTTACTTCCAGCGCGTAATGCTCGCCCGTGCCAGACAGCATGGTGCTGGGCACAGTCACATGGTGCGAGATTTGCTGGATTGCTTCAATCGGCACACCTGCCGCGATGCGCCCCATCACGGGCAGTTCGATAGAAAATCCACTTTCAATCGGGATCGCGCCGCGCGGAGGGCGGGCCGTGGGCCGATCGCCTGTTATGACGCGCGGGGTAAAGGCAGGCGCTGCGTCTGGCTTTGCTTCAACCGCAGCCTCGGCCACCTTTGCTTTCAACTTACGCTCCAACGACTCGGGCAGTTTGACCACAGCCATCGCGCGGGCGCGATGGGCCATGCGTTCGATAAACCCCCGCTCCTCTAGCGCGGTGACAAGGCGATGGATCCCCGACTTAGACCGCAGATCCAACGCCTCTTTCATTTCATCGAACGAAGGCGGAACCCCATCGCGTTCCAGCCGCACATAAATGAATTCCAACAGCTCGATTTGTTTGCGCGTCAGCATTGGCCAGTACCCTTTCCATGCGGGGGTGTTTACGCAATGTTCTGCCCCTGTTCTGGATTTGTGTCAAGTTATTTTCTGTTCCTTAACCCTATAGGTTGCATGGTTAACCAAAACCTACCAAAACGGGCGCGGGTTTGGGCGGCGTTTGCGCTAAAGCGGAATGTAGGAAACCTGCGCGCCTTTGGGCAGGGCAGGGGCATCTTCTGGGTGGATCAGCAGGGCATCGGCGCTGGCCAGCAGGGCCAATCGCGCCGAATCTTGGCTGGCAAAGGGCGTGATAACCCCGTCTTGCAGACTGGCCCGCATGTAATGGGCGCGCGGCCCATTGGGCGCAATATCTGCGCCAAGAATTGCGGTTTTCATGGCAATTTCAGGGCTTTGCCCCTGCATTGCGCGCAGCATGGGCACCAAAAACAAATGCGCGCAGGTGATGGCCGAAACAGGATTTCCCGGCAGGCCCAGCATGGCCGCCCCCAAAAGCCGCCCCGCCATCAGTGGCTTGCCTGGCCGCATGGCGATGCGCCAAAAGGCGCGCTCCATCCCCAAACTTGCGGCCACCTCGCCCACCAAATCATGTTCCCCCACCGAAGCGCCGCCGATGGTGACAATCACATCCGCGCCTTGGGCCAGCCCAAACACATGGGCCAATCCTTCGCGGTCATCGGGCGCAATGGGCAGCAGGCGCGCGATGGCCCCTGCATTTTCCGCAATGGCGGCAATGGCATAGCCGTTCGAGGCGATAATTTGGCCCTCGTTCGGATTGCCGCCCACGGGGACAAGTTCGTCGCCCGTGGCCATAATCGCCACCACAGGGCGGCGATATACCGAAATTTCAGGAATATTCATTGC
>CAXNJD010000173.1:0-4381 GCA_964202545.1 Cypionkella sp. | reverse complement strand
TGCGCGACCCAGATATTCGCGCCAAAGTGGGGGTTGGCCCGTGATAACTGTTGCCGATCAGGGGGATATGCGGATTATCACCCTATGCCGCGCTGAAAAGGCCAATGCGCTGACGCGCGATATGTTGGTAGATTTACTCGCAGCCTGTGACGCGCCATCGGCCCGCGCTGTAATTCTGACAGGGCAAGGCGCTGTGTTCAGCGCGGGGGCCGATTTGGACGCCGCCCGCGCAGGTCTGGCGACCGATAAGGTATGGGAGGCGCTGTCATCGCGCATCGCATCCCTGCCCTGCCTGACCATCGCCGCGCTGAACGGCACCTTGGCAGGCGGGGCCTTTGGCATGGCACTGGCCTGCGACATCAGACTGGCAGTCGCGGGAGCCAAGTTTTTCTACCCCGTCATGCGGCTGGGCTACCTGCCGCAGCCTTCCGACCCTGCCCGCCTAGCCGCCCTCATCGGCCCTGCCCGCGCCAAGATGATATTGGTGGGCGGGGCCAAGATTGATGCCGCCGAAGCGCTGGCGTGGGGCCTGATCGACCGCATTGTGCCAGAAGGCGGGCTGATGGATGCAGCAAAAGCCTTGGCAGACGACGCGCTTGCGGCCACGCCTGAACATGCGGCGGCGATTAAGGCGATGATCGCCTAACGCCGCCCACCCTGGACCCTGCTGCTAAACTCGGGCGGGCGGCGCGCTATCCCGTCCAGCTACCCCTGCAATTCGGGGGCGGCGCGCAGAGCTTCGGGCGTGTTCAGCCGCCGTGCCAAATCGGCCTCGGAAAACCGCGCGTGAATTTCCTTGCGGCAAATGTGGTGCAGCAGCACCACTGGCCCACCCTTTCCACCCTTTAGCTTGGGTATCAGATGATGCAGGCTTTGCGGTGCACCTTCGGGAATGGGGCGCAGGCATAGCGGGCAAATGGGGGTAGGATCATCGCGCATGCTTGTGCCTTTCGCCGTTCTGCGCCAAGTCTGCGTTTTGGCTACTGCGGCTTAGGTAATTGAAAGCAATCATATGTCTATGGACGCGGGTGAACAAATCGACGCTTTGGTGATTGGCGCTGGCCCCGCAGGTCTGATGGCTGCCGAAGAATTGGCCAAGGCAGGCGCGCGCGTGGTGGTGGCAGAGGCCAAGCCAAGCCCCGCGCGCAAGTTGCTGATGGCGGGAAAATCGGGCCTGAACATCACCAAGGATCAGCCGAGCCAAGAATTTGTAGCGACCTATAGCAGCCCCCTATTGGCACCCATTCTAGAAGGGTTTGGCCCACGCGAGATGGTGATTTGGACACGCGCGCTGGGGATCGAAGTGTTTACAGGCACATCGGGGCGTGTGTTTCCGCGCGCAATGAAAGCATCCCCCTTGCTGCGCGCATGGCTTTTGCGGCTGGGCGCGGCGGGGGGGGATCTGCGCACGCGTTGGCGCTGGACGGGGACGGATAGCGCTGGCGGTTACGCCTTTGATACCCCGCAGGGCATGCAGGTTTTGCGCCCCAAGGTCTGCGTGCTGGCACTGGGCGGCGCGTCTTGGGCGCGGCTAGGGTCTGATGGGGCTTGGACGGGAATTTTGGCCGAAAAGGGCGTGCGCATCGCGCCGTGGCAGCCCGCCAATATGGGCTTTGCGGTGGATTGGTCGGCGCATATGGCGCGGCATTTTGGGCAGGCGGTAAAGGGCGCAGCCCTGCGCGTGGGGGCACAGCGCGAACGCGGCGAGTTTGTCATCTCGCAGCGCGGGCTAGAAGGGGGCGGGATATATGCCGTATCGCGCGCGCTGCGGATGGGCGGGGCGTTAGAGATTGACCTGCTGCCCGATGTGCCCCGCGCCGAGATCACCGCCAAACTTGCTAGCATGAAACGGGGCGAGACGCGGGCGAACCGTTTGCGCAAGCTGGGCCTTGCGCCGCAGGCGGTGGCCTTGGTGCAGGAATTTGCCCGCGATGCCCAGATTGAAGACGCGGTGAAACACCTATCCCCGCGCCTGATTGGCCCGCGCCCATTGGACGAGGCGATTTCCGTGGCGGGCGGAATTGCTGCCGAAAGTCTGACTGGGGATTTAGAACTTCGCGCCATACCGAACCTATTCGCTTGCGGCGAGATGCTAGATTGGGAGGCCCCGACAGGCGGCTATCTGCTGACCGCCGCTTGGGCCACGGGCCAACGGGCAGGGCGCGCGGCGGGGCGCAGGTTAGGGTGAGTGTGAGGCAAGGCTGCTGCTCTGCCCCGACATCCAGACCGATCACTGCTTTGTAGCGCCGCCCATGTCGTGGCCGCTCATATCATGGTCGCCCGTATCGTGCCCCATCTCTTCGTCTTCGGGCTTGCGATCATTGTCGATCACGGCCTGCACATCCACTTTGCCCGCCTGTTCAAAGGTTAGGGTCAGATCAATGACATCGCCGTTCTTCAATTCGGATTTCAGGCCCATCAACATGACATGATCGCCCCCCCGCGCAAGGTGGTGAAAGCCCAAGGCAGGCACGGCAAAGCCTTCGGGAACATGCATCATTTTCATCACGCCACCCTCTTCCTTATGGGTGTGCAATTCGACCTTATCGGCCACGTCAGATGCGGCGGAAAGCAGACGATCTTCTTCGTCTTGGTGGTTTTCAATTTCGAAAAACACCGCGCCCGATGCGCCGACACCGCCGATGACGCGGGCGTAAGGATTATTGATATGCACGCCATCATGGGCAAAGGCGGGAAACGCGATAAGGGCAGCAAGTGCTGCCACGGCAACTTGAAGATTGTTCATGTATAAGTCCTTGTTTTGATGTGAGAAAGGGTTAAATCACATCATCCAAAGGGGGCCCGCGCGCGTGGGTTTGCGGCGGGGTGCGGCTGTGCGCGGTAACATCATCGGCCCGCGCCAAGTAACCCAGCGTAACCAAGGGCGGCAGCGGTACATGCAGCGGGGACGCGAGGGCCTGCGCCATGGGCGCAGCATTGCAATCAACACAGATATGGGCGGGTTGAACGGGGTTGCCATTGGCATCCAGCGTCACGGTTTGCGCGCCTAAGTCGGTGCAAATCACCATCGTCATGCCTTGCGGCATGGCGTGCTGCCCTATCGCCAACGTGACCGAGGTCAGCGACAGCAAGGCGGCAAAGAAAAGGGTGGAGACATGTCGCAAAGTCATGGCGCGCTTATACGCCGCAGCCGCCCAAAGGCCAAGGCGTCAGATCGCCGCGATTTTAGGCAAGACTGCTTTGAAACACTGGGTCGGTAGAAATGCCAAAGGCCCCGCTTGACCAGCAAGCAGGGCCTCAATGGCAACACACAAAACCTTAAGCCGAAGCTTGTGCTTTTGCGATTTCTTTTTTGATTTTCAGTGCCGACAACGACAGCTCGTCATCTTTGGCCTTGGCCAAGAACGCATCCAAACCGCCGCGATGATCCACAGTGCGCAGGCCAGCCGCCGAGATACGCAGGCTGAAAGAGCGGCCCAGCACATCGGAAATCAGGGTCACATGATTGAGGTTTGGCAAAAAGCGACGACGGCTTTTGTTGTTAGCATGGCTGACAGTGTTGCCAGACATTGGGCCTTTGCCAGTAAGTTCACAGACGCGCGACATGGTCGTGTTCCTTGTTTTCTAAAACACAAAGCCACCGCAGCAGGGCGGCGGCCAAATTCGATTGGGGGCTGATACGGGCAAAGTGGGCCCGCGTCAAGTGAAAGCGGCGCGAAAATTGCGCATTTCGCGCCTATCAGCGCGCCCCATCACGCCCCATTGCCGCCAGCGCGCGGGCGGCGGCCAGTTCGGGGCGCAGATCGCCGCGCGCGACCTGATCGCCCAGACTGTTCAAAATGCCGCGCACTGGCTCGGCAGTTAGGCTGGACAGTAGATTCTGGCGGATTTCCTCTAAAAACCAATGCTTTGCCTGCGCGGCGCGGGCGGCATTCCAATGCCCATGTTCCCGCCGCCATGCCGCCAGCGCCTGCATTTTGGCCCAAGCCTCATCCAGACCTGTCTGTGTGTAGGCCGAAACGGTCATGGCCAAGGGGTATCCTTCGGGGTCTTGCGCGCGGCGGCGCAGCAGATGCAAGGCCCCTGCGTAATCGGCGCGGGTGCGCTGGGCGGCGGCGGCCAAATCGCCATCGGCTTTGTTGACCAGAATCATGTCGGCCATTTCCATGATGCCGCGTTTGACGCCCTGCAATTCATCCCCGCCCGCTGGCGCCAGCAGCAAAACGAACAAATCGCTGATCTGCGCGACCACAGTTTCCGATTGCCCAACGCCAACTGTTTCAATCAAAACAACATCATAGCCAGCAGCCTCACACAATGCCACCGCCTCGCGGGAACGCCTTGCCACGCCGCCCATTTGCGCCTGCGAAGGAGAAGGGCGGATAAACGCGGCGGGCGCGCGGGCCAGCTGCTCCATCCG
>CAXNJD010000172.1:0-4386 GCA_964202545.1 Cypionkella sp. | reverse complement strand
GATTGGGCATGGGCGCGGGGCGGCATGGGATGGGCATAGTGATTTGCACAGCGCCTGCACGCGCGATGCGATTGGCTGGGCTGAAAGACTGATGCGGCAAGGCGGCGGGCCGATTGACATTATCGGCCATTCCTTTGGCGCGACAGTGGCGCTGCGAGTGGCGCTAGAGCGGCCAGAATTGCTGCGCAGCATGGTTTTAATCGAACCTGTGCTTTTCGCCGCTGCCCGCGCCGATGGTGCGCCCGAATATCGCTCCTATGCCGCCGATCATATGCTGTTCGAAACGCTGATGGAGACGGGCGATTTGGACGGGGCGGCGGCGGCCTTTCAAACCCATTGGGGCGATGGGCGCGCTTTTGACAGCCTGCCTGCGGCAACCCGTGCCTATATTCGCCATCGCTTGCCTTTGGTTTCGGCGCAAACGGGGGCGCTGGTGGGGGATAGCGGCGGGATTATGGGGTATTTGCGGCTGGAATCCTGCCCTATTCCCACGCTTTTGCTGCGCGGCGCAAACAGCCCGCCCGTGGTGGCTGCAATAGGCCGCGCGCTGGGCGCGCGCCTGCCCAATGTGCGCCAGCAAATTGTGGCGGGGGCTGCGCATATGCTGCCGATCACGCACCCTGCTGCCACGGCGGCGGCGATTTTGGGATTTTGGCAAAGCGTGTAGGGCGCCGCCTGCATCCCGCTTTCCAGTCAGAACTTTCCTATCGGAAACAAAGCACGGCGATTTTCGCGCGGTTGTGGTCGCAAATGCGTCGCAAAAATGCGGCGGGTCAAGCTACCAGTTTGCCCGAACGGGTGGCCCCAATCTGCCCGAGGGAGCGACTTAGGGAAGATCAGGGAGAAGATCATGGCCGTTAAGACCGATATCGAGATTGCGCGCGAAGCGACAAAGAAACCGATTATGGAGATTGGGGCCAAGCTGGGCATCCCGTCTGAACATCTGCTGCCCTATGGCCATGACAAGGCCAAGGTTGGGCAAGAGTTTATCAAATCGCTGTCCGGCAAGCCTGATGGCAAGCTGATTTTGGTGACCGCGATCAACCCCACCCCTGCGGGAGAGGGTAAGACGACCACAACGGTTGGTCTTGGCGATGGTTTGAACCGCATCGGCAAAAAGGCAGTGGTCTGTATCCGCGAGGCCAGCCTTGGGCCGAACTTTGGCATGAAGGGCGGGGCTGCGGGTGGCGGCTATGCCCAAGTTGTGCCGATGGAGGAGATGAACCTGCATTTCACGGGCGATTTTCATGCCATAACTTCGGCCCATAACCTGCTGTCGGCGATGATCGACAACCACATTTATTGGGGCAATGATCTGGACATCGACGAGCGCCGCATCGTCTGGCGGCGCGTGATGGATATGAACGACCGCGCGCTGCGTGATATTGTTGTGTCCTTGGGCGGCGTGTCCAACGGGTTCCCGCGCCAGACGGGCTTTGACATTACGGTTGCGTCCGAAGTTATGGCGATTTTGTGCCTGTCGAGCGATTTGGCCGATTTGCAAAAGCGTTTGGGGGATATTGTTATTGGCTATACCCGCGCGAAAACGCCTGTGTATTGCCGCGATATCAAGGCAGATGGCGCGATGACGGTGCTGCTGAAAGACGCAATGCAGCCCAACCTTGTGCAGACGCTGGAAAACAACCCCGCATTTGTGCATGGCGGCCCATTCGCCAACATCGCGCATGGCTGCAATTCGGTCATTGCCACCAAAACCGCGCTGAAACTGGGCGAATATGTGGTGACAGAGGCGGGCTTTGGCGCGGATCTTGGCGCCGAGAAGTTCTTTGACATCAAGTGCCGCAAGGCGGGTCTGAAACCTGCGGCGGCGGTGATTGTGGCCACTGTTCGCGCAATGAAGATGAACGGCGGCGTGGCCAAGGCTGATTTGGGCGCGGAAAACGTTGATGCGGTTAAGAAAGGCTGCCCAAATCTGGGCCGCCACATTGGCAACGTTAAAGGGTTTGGCGTGCCTGTGGTTGTTGCGATCAACCATTTCTTCAGTGACACCGATGCCGAAATTGCCGCCGTGAAAGCCTATGTTGCCGAGCAGGGCGCAGAAGCGATTTTGTGCAAGCATTGGGCGCTTGGGTCGGCTGGGATTGAGGAATTGGCGCATAAGGTTGTTGCGCTGGCGGAATCGGGTGCATCAAACTTTGCGCCGCTGTATCCAGACGAGATGCCCCTGTTCCAAAAGCTGGAAACCATCGCCAAGCGGATTTATCATGCCGATGGCGTGATTGCGGACAAGTCGATCCGCGATCAGCTAAAGGCGTGGGAGGCGGCGGGCTATGGTCATCTGCCAATTTGCGTGGCCAAAACGCAATACAGCTTTACCACCGATCCACCCCAGCGCGGCGCGCCTACGGGCCATACCGTTCCTGTGCGCGAAGTGCGTCTTTCGGCGGGTGCGGGCTTTGTTGTGGCGATCTGCGGCGAGATTATGACCATGCCTGGCCTACCCAAAGTGCCATCGGCCGAAGTGATCCGCCTGAATGACATGGGCAATGTCGAAGGGCTGTTCTAAGCCTTGCGAGAAGGCTGCGGCGGGGGTAACACCCCGCCCACCACCGCGTAAGGGGAATGCCGATGAAACCGCCCGCCGATTGCCAAGATATGGCCGACATTCGCATAGAAATTGACCGCTTGGATGCCAGTTTAATGGCGTTGTTGGTGCAGCGCGCGGCCTATATCGAACGGGCGGCGCAGATTAAGGCGCAGGTCGGGCTGCCCGCGCGGCTGACAGACCGCGTTACGCAAGTTCTGGCCAATGTCGCGGCCCATGCGGCCGGCGCTGGTCTGCCGCCCACGCCCTATGTAGAGATGTGGCGCGTTTTGATCGAAGCGGCGATTGCCCGTGAGGAAGAAATTTTGCAGAAGGATTCAAAAGATGACCGCTAAAGTGATTGATGGTAAGGCTTTTGCAGCCCGTGTGCGCGCCGATGTGGCGACCCATGTGGCAGCGATGAAGCAAGATCACGGGATTACACCCGGATTGGCGGTTGTGCTGGTGGGCGATGATCCAGCCTCGCGCGTTTACGTGAAAAACAAACATACATCGACTATTGAAGTGGGCATGAACAGCTTTGAGCATCGCCTTTCTGCCGAGACATCCGAGGCCGATTTGCTGGCGCTGGTGCAAAAGTTGAACAATGATCCCGCCGTGCATGGGATTTTGGTTCAGTTGCCGCTGCCAGCGCATTTGAACAGCGATTTAATTATAAATGCGATCAACCCTGCCAAGGATGTGGATGGGTTCCACATCTCTAACGTGGGCCTTCTAGGCACGGGGCAAAAGGCGATGGTGCCGTGCACACCGCTGGGCTGTTTGATGATGCTGCGCGATCATTACGGATCACTTGCGGGGTTGAATGCCGTTGTGGTGGGGCGCAGCAATATTGTAGGCAAGCCAATGGCGCAGCTTTTGCTCAATGACAGCTGCACCGTGACGATTGCGCACTCGCGGACGAAGGATTTGGAAGAAGTCTGCCAGCGCGCCGATATTCTGGTGGCCGCTGTGGGCCGCCCTGAAATGATAAATGCCGCCCATATGCGTGCTGGGGCGACGGTGATTGATGTGGGGATCAACCGCATTGAACGGGGCGGCAAAAACATTCTTGTGGGCGATGTGGATTACGCCAGCGCGGCATCGGTGGCGGGGGCAATTACCCCTGTTCCGGGCGGAGTTGGCCCTATGACCATTGCCTGCCTTTTGGCCAACACGCTGACGGCCACGGCGCGCGCGCATGGCTTGGCGGAACCCAAAGGATTAACGGCCTAAGATTTGGTATTCAGACAACGCTAATCTTGAACCCGTGCCCACTGGGCATGGTCATGCAAGCAGGCCGACTGGTTAAAGTTTTATCTTTTTGCGCCAGAGGTGCGGTCGCCGCCGTTAAGACCTTGTTTGCCAATTTCGGGCAGGCTGGTGGCAGCAGCGGTGCATTCGCCCGCTCATTTGCCGCTGATGCGGCGTAACCAGAATGGTTTGGGCATGGGCGTTGAAAATTCAAAAGATCATTTTGTGCGCGCGACGCTGCGCCATTTTGATTTTCATCGCCAATCCCTTGCAGAGCAAGGGCAAAGTGCGGTGCCCTTTCCCGATGATTGGTTTGATTTACCACCTGCCGTTTTGGCCGATTTTGGGGCAATGTGCTATCTTGCAGCGCTGACGCGCTATCACAACCGCCGCAGCCTACAGGATATCTTTCGCGCTTTTGAACCCGCGCTGCGGCTTGGGCAGTACCGCATTTTCTATGCAAATGGCTTTCCGCGCGCCTTTATCACTTGGGCGGGGCTGTCGGCGGCAGCGGAATATCGGCTGGCGGTGGATCATGTCGCGCTAGAGCCGCATGAATGGAATTCGGGCCATTCGATTTGGCTTTT
>CAXNJD010000171.1:0-4400 GCA_964202545.1 Cypionkella sp. | reverse complement strand
AGGGCACCGCATTGTTGGAATTTGCCAGCAAGGAGGATCACGATGATGACCATGGCCACGACCATGACCACGACCACAGCGGTACAGACCCTCATGCATGGCTGAACCCTGAAAATGCAGCGCCGTGGCTGGACACAATTGCTGCGGCTTTGTCGGCAAAGGATAGTGAAAATGCTGCAACCTATGCCGCGAATGCTGCAGCTGCGAAAGCCGAGATTGCTGCACTTGACGCAGAAATGTCGGCGGCGCTTAACCCTCTTAAAGACAAGGGTTTTGTCGCCTATCACGACGCCTATCAGTATTTCGTTCAGCACTATGGCCTAAATTATCGAGGATCGGTCGCCATGGGCGATGCCAGTGCGGCTGGTGCCGCGCACCTGCGCGAGGTTCAAAGTACAATCGCAGATGGCGTGGTCTGCGTCTTTCCCGAGGTGCAGCATGATGCCGATTTGCTGCTACAACTTACAGAAGGGACATCGGTGAAAGCGGGCGCGGCATTAGACCCCGCTGGCGTGATGCTAAACCCTTCGCCCGCCAGCTTCACCGATGTGCTGCGCAATTTGACGGCCGCGTTGACGGGATGTCTTTCGGGCGCTTGACCTTTTTGGAATTGCCCGTCAATTTGCCCCTAAATCGTTTTAGGGGCAAAGATGACGCAGATCACAGAGTTTGGCAGAACCGCTGCTGGCGGACTGGTGCAGCGGGTTATGCTGCGCAGCGAAGAGGTGCAGGTGGCGGTATTAACGCTGGGGGCCACGCTGCAATCGGTGCGGCTGGAAGGCGTGCCCTATGATCTGACTATCGCCACCCAAAACGTGGCCGATGCCGAAGGCGCGATGTGCTATTACGGCAGCCTAATTGCGCCCGTGGTGAACCGATTGACGGGCGCAACGGCGCAGGTTGGCGGAAAGACCGCGCAGTTTGAAAAGAACTTTTTGGGCAAGCATGTGCTGCATTCGGGCCTATCGGGGGCGCAGCATCAGGTTTGGGAAATTGCCGATGTCAGCGACAGCGCGCTCACACTTGCGCTGCATTTGCCCGATGGGCAGGGCGGCTTTGCGGGCAACCGCGATGTAACTGCCCGATTTACCCTAAACGGCGCGCGGTTGCAGATGGACGTCACGGTGACAACCAATGCCGCAACCCTTTGGAATGTGGCCAACCACAGCTATTGGAACCTTGACGGCAGCGCAGATTACGCGGGCCACAGCATCAAAGTGGCCGCGGATCACTATCTGCCCACGGACAGCGAGTTTATCCCTACGGGCGAAATCGCCGATGTCACAGGCACAGATTTTGATTTTCGGACGCAGGGCAGCATTGCGCCACAAAAGCCCCCGCTGGACAACAGCTTTTGCCTTGGCCGTGAGCAAGAGCCGCTGCGCGAGGTGTTGACCCTGCGCGGGGCAAGCGGGGTCACACTGCGGCTATCGACCACCGAAACGGCCGTACAACTGTATGATTGCCGCCATGATGGTTTTGCCGCCGTGGCGATTGAGGCGCAAAACTGGCCAGACGCGCCTAATAAAGCAGGCTTTCCCAGTATCGAACTTGGCGCGGGGCAAAGCCGCACCCAGTCGACAGCATGGCATTTTTCGAAGGAATAATCATGGCGCAAGAGTATTCGGCAAAAACAAATCGCTGGGCAATTGCGGCGTTTTTCACAGTGAATGGCTTTATCATGGGGGCTTGGGCGCCGCAGATCCCTCTGCTGCTTACCCGCCATTCCATAAGCGAAAGCGTGCTAGGCCTGCTGATCCTTTGCCTTGGTCTGGGGGCGGTAGGGGCGATGCTGTACTCAGGGCGGCTGATTGCGGCCTATGGATCGGCGCGAGTGGCAACAGGCTTTGCACTGGCCGCAACGCCCATGCTGGCATTGGTCGTACATGCGCAAAGCTTGTGGCTGCTGGCACCGCTTATGGCGCTGATGGGGGCGGTGATTGGCTGCATGGACGTGTCGATGAATGCCAATGCCGTGGTGGTCGAACGCCGCCTTGGCCGCGCCATTATGTCGTCCAGCCACGGGTTCTGGAGCCTTGGCGGATTTGCAGGCGGCGCGGGCGGCGCGTGGATGATCGCTCATATCGGGGCTGAACGGCAGTCGCTGATTGCGGCGGGGGTGTCGTTGTTGATGATCGTGGGCGCAATGCGGTTTGTGATGCAAGACGCGCCTCAGCCCAGCAAAACCACAGGTGCAGCAAAGCCCAAGATGCAGCTGATCCCCCGCGATAAGGGGCTATGGATATTGGGGGCTATGGCGCTGTTTTCGATGGTGCCTGAAGGCGCGGTGTTGGATTGGGCGGCGATTTACCTTTCGAAAGAATTGGGCGCGGGGGTGTTTGTTTCTGGCCTTGGCTTTGCGTTTTTCGCAGGCGCGATGGCGGTGATGCGCTTTGCAGGGGATTCTGTGCGCAACCGCTATGGCGCTGTCAAAACGCTGCGCGTCTCTGCGGCATTGGGAGCGCTTGGGCTGGCGGTGGGGGCGCTATCACCCACTTCGCCATTGGCCATCTTGGGCTTTGCCATTGCTGGCCTTGGCGTGGCCAATATGGTGCCGATTTTGTTTTCGGCCGCTGGGAATAGGCCAGGATTGCCCGATGGCGTGGGCATTTCGACGGTCACGATGGTGGGCTATACTGGCATTTTGGTAGCCCCCGCAAGTATTGGCTTTGTCGCCGAACATGTGGGCTATCGCGCGACCTATCTGACGCTGGCGATTGTGCTGGGCGTTGTGGGTATGATGGCGGCGCGCGCGGCGGCAGCAGATGATTTGCAGCGGGGTTAGCCCCGCTGCAAAAGTGCTTTACGCTCCCAAGAAGTCAACCTTGCCAATTTCAACGCCATTGCTGCGCAGAATGTTATAGGCCGTGGTCATGTGGAAATAGAAATTCGGGATGGCATAGCCGCTGTAATACTGCGCGGCGGGAAAGGTCAATTCGCGCGGGCCAGCTTTGATGGTGATGGTGCGCGCCTCGGCCTTTTCAAAGGCGGTTTCGGGAATGGTTTTCAGAAAATCTATCGTTTTCTCGATACGTGCGCGCAGTTCTTCCAGCGTGGTTTCGGTATCGGCAAAGCTGGGCACTTCCACACCCGCCAGCCGCGCGGGCGCACCCTTGGCGTGATCGGTTGCAATCATCACTTGGCGGGCCAAGGGGAACATATCGGCCACAAGGCGCAGGTTTGGGATAACATCAGGCTTTAGGCGCTTAGCCTCGGCAAAGGCCTCGGCCTTGGCAATGCAGTTTGACAGGGCCGTCAGCGAATGAATGAAAAAAGGAACTGGGTTCTGCATATTGCACCTTTGCGGTTGAAGTTGCCGCATAGGAGAGCAGAATGCACGCGCGCGCAAGTGTTGCTACCGCTTCGGCGCGGCAATAGGGTTCAACAAATATTGATAAGGTGCGGCGGATGAGTGATGACCCTTTGGCCCCAAACTTGGCCCTGCACCGCCGCAGCGCCCTGCCCGATGAGTTTCGCATTATTTTGGCCGATTACCCGCGCGAGGGGTGGGCCGCGCACCCCCATTTCAACGGACTGGCAGCGTTTTGGTTGGACCGGCATCTGAACTTTCGCGCGATGATGGCGCTGATGCAGCAAGATAGCGCGCTGCGTTTGGATGGGCAGATGTCGGCGCAGGATTATGGCCAGCGGTTGGCAGGGCTGGGCCAGCGTTTTTTGGGAGAATTGGTCGGGCATCACCAAATCGAAGATACCGCCTATTTCCCGCATCTGGCGCAGCTGGAACCCCGCATCGCGCGCGGATTTGAGGTGTTGGACGCCGACCATGACGCCCTGCATGAGTTGATCGATAGCTTTGCGGCGGGCGCAAACGCCCTTCTGCGCGAAAGGAATGATGGTGCCCAGCGCGAAATGGTCGCAGGCTTTGGCACAGTTCTGGGGCGGTTTGAACGAATGCTGGGCCAGCATCTAAGCGATGAAGAAGACCTTGTTCTGCCCGTAGTGCTAAAGCACCGTGTGGATTAGGCGCGCCAACAGCGGCTTCCTTATTCTTGAAAAAACTGCCACGCCTGCGCGGCAAGCGCGGGGCCGATGTGATAATACCAATGATTGTGGCCTGCGATGATCGTAAGGTCTACGGGCGAACCTTTCTTTGCGATCAACTGAGCCGAAGCCCGCACGTCTGGTAGGGGAATAGTCTCATCCAAATCGCCAGTCTGAATGAGATAGGGGTGCGGGATTGGTTTGCGCCACCCCGCGCAGCCCCTAAAGAAACCCGCATGAACGGCGATTTTCTGAACTTGCAGATCGGTGCAATTGCCCAAGTTTAGCGCCTGTATCGCGCCCGATGAATGGCCATAAAGAAAAACGCGGTCAGGATCAAAAGGGGAAACCGCCATCGCTGCCGCTAATACGGCGGTTTGAAAGGCTGCGCCATCGTT
>CAXNJD010000170.1:0-4400 GCA_964202545.1 Cypionkella sp. | reverse complement strand
CTCGGAAATGGTGTTCCCAATACCGCCGCTGCCATATCACCCGCTCGCCACGTTTTACATGTGATGCGCGCAAGGGCCCTGCGGGCAAGTGCCGCGAGAAGCGCGTTTTGATCAACCGCCAGCGCGTGGGATAGTCGCCATCGCCTGCGGGCAGCGTCCAGACGCAGTGCCGATGGTCTGGCAAGACCACCCAAGCGTCGATGGTAAAGGGGCGCTCGGCCCGCGTTTGCGCAGCAGATCAATGTGATCGAACAGCGCGCGGCTGCCCCGATTGGCCAGCGCGAAAGTGAAGAAAACGTCAAAGTCGTGGGCAAGGGGGCGGCGATAATCGGGAACGGCCGCAGGGTGTCAGATTGTGGTTAAGCGTTGGTTAATGCGTAGGGTGCGTTTTTTGAACGCACCACTTTCAAAACCCCACACCCCCCTAAAACGATGCCCTCCACCCCCACACGCCCTACAATGTAGGGACGGATGCCATACGCATAACACACGGGGAAAATACGGATACCATACGGCAAATTTCGAGCAAAATAAGGCGTTTTCGGCGGGTGTCGCGCCGCGCGGGGAAATCCCCCTGCGCGGCGCGTTAACCTACAAAATTTCCGACATCTTCACCGTGCGTCCCTCGGCCACGGATTTTAGCGCAGCCTCGGCCAAGGCCAGCGCGATCAGCCCATCTTCGCCCGATGGGGCGGCGGGTTTTCCGCTGGACAGCGCGGCAATAAAGCTAGCGATTTCAGCGCCGTAAGCCTCGGTATAGCGGGTCATGAAAAAGTCATGCAAAGGCGGGCGGGTATAGCCTGCGCCCGTGGCCACCTCAATCGACACTGGGCGTTGGTTTTCGGCGGATACCATACCCTTCGACCCATGCACCTCGATCCGCTGGTCATAGCCATAGGTCGCGCGGCGGGAATTGGAAATCATCGCCTGCTTACCACTGGCGGTTTTCAGCATCACCTGAACGCTGTCAAAATCCCCTGCTTTTCCAATGGCTTGATCCACCAAAACCGCCGCCATGGCAGACACTTCGGCCACTTCTTCGCCCAGCAAAAACCGTGCCATGTCAAAATCATGGATCGTCATATCGCGGAAAATCCCGCCCGAACGGGCGATATATTCCACAGGCGGCGCACCCGGATCGCGCGAGGTGATGACCACCATTTCCACCACCCCAATCGTTCCCTTATCAATTTCGGCCCTAACTGCCTGAAAATGCGGATCGAACCGGCGATTGAACCCCACCATCAGCGTGCCTTTATGGGCGCGCACAACCGAAAGGCAGGCCTTTACACGGTCAAGCGACAGATCAATCGGCTTTTCGCAAAACACAGCTTTTCCAGCCTTTACAAAGGCTTCGATCAGGTCGGCATGGGTATCGGTTGGGGTGCAGATCACCACCGCGTCAATATCGGTGGCGGCCAAAATCGCTTCCATACTGCGCACGTCGCAGCCGTATTGATCGGCAATGGCCTGCGCCGCTGGGGCCATTGCATCGGTCACCGCAACCAGTTTGGCATTTGCATCCCCCATCACGGCTTTGGCATGAACTTTGCCTATGCGCCCTGCGCCCAAAAGGCCAAATCTGACTGTCATTTCGCGTCTCCTTATCGGGTTTATGCGGGGTTGTAGGGGGCTTGCATTTGGGCGGAACGTATATTCCGAAACGCCGCGCGTTCAACCCGAAAATTCCAAAACCCCCCGCGCGCTGCCGAAGTTTCGTCAGCGCGCGGGGCGTATGGGCCAGCCTGCACAGCGCTAGTCTTGGCTGCGCAAAACCCCTGCTGGGCGGCGGGCAAGCGGGCGCAGAACAAAGACCAGACCCGCCAGCAACGTGGCTACGATACCGCCGAAAATGACGGCTAGGGCAGACAGCGGTTCGAACAGATAATCGGCGTCCATCACAAAATGCATCACGCCCCACGCGCCCAGCGCGCCTGCAAACAGTGCGACAAGGCCCGCCGCCGCCCCCGTCAACGCCGCGCGCAGGGCAAAGCTGATCAGGATGCGCCCGCGCGTGGCCCCTAAGGTTTTCAGCACTGCCGCCTCATAAACCCGCGCGCGCTCCCCTGATGCGGCGGCGCCGATCAGCACGACAAAGCCCGTGGTAAGTGTGGCAAGGGCTGCCAGCGTGGTTGCCTGCGCAATGGCCCCCAAAGCTTCGGCGGCGCGGGCAATGGCGGCCTTGATGCCTATGGCGGTGATGTTGGGATAGGCGCTGGCAATTTCGCGCAATATCCCCGCCTCGGCGTCCGCACCTGCATAGACAGTCGAGATATAGGTATGCGGCGCGCCTGCGACGGCATTTTCCGATAGGGTCATGACAAAGCCCATACCAGCATTGGAAAAATCGACATTGCGAAATGAGGTCACCCGCGCGGATATATCACGGCCAAGGATGTTAACGGTGATCGTATCGCCCAGTTTCAGACCGATTTCCAGCGCCTCTTCTTGCGCAAAGGACACTTGGGGCTCGCCGCTATAATCTGCGGGCCACCATGCGCCACTGGTCACCGTGGTACCTGCGGGCATGGCATTAGCAAAGGTGATGCCGCGATCGCCTTGCGTCACCCAATGCCCGCCCGACACCTCGCGCGCGTCTGCGCCGTTGATTTGGGTCAGAATGCCGCGCAGCATTGGCGCACTTTCCACTTGGGTCACGTCCGCATTCGCGGCAAGTTTTTCGCGAAATCCGTCGATTTGGTTAGATTGGATATCGACAAAGAAATAGCTTGGCGCGCGTTCGGGCAAATCGCGGGCAATGGCCGCGCGCAGGTTATAGTCAATCTGCCCGACAGCAGCCAAAACAGTTAGGCCAAGGCCAAGAGCGAGCACGATCTGCATCGTTTCAGCGCGCGGCGCGCCGATGGCCGCAAGGGCAGCGCGCAGGCCATACCGCCCGCGCATAAACTCAAGGCGCGCGGCGCGGCGCACGGCCCAGCCAAGGCCCAGCGCCGCCAGCGCCAAAATTGCCAGCGATGCGGCGATGCCGCCCGCCATGCCCAGCGTCAGCGCCCAATTGCCCGACAGCAGCACTGCGCCGCCCACCAAAATCAGCGCAAGCCCCGCCAGCGCCGCCAGATAGCGCCCACGCACCCGCCCGCCTGCAACACCCCCCCGATACAGGGCGGCAGCGCGGACAGACTCAGACCGCGCAAGGGGCCACAGCGCGAATAGGAAGGCCGAGGTCATGCCATAAAACGCGGCCTCCAAAACGGGGCCAGCCTTTAGGGTTATATCGGCAGGAAAGGTCAGCACGGCCTGTATTTGCGCGGCAAACAGCAACGGCAGGCCCACGCCTAGCATCAGGCCCAGCGCCACGCCGATGAACGACAAAAGGGCAATTTGCAGGAAATACGTTTGAAAAATCAGCCCGCCCGTGGCCCCCAACGTGCGCAGCGTAGCGATGGTGGAAATCTTTGCCTCTAGGTAAGATCGCACGGCAGCGGCCACGCCGACCCCCCCCACGGCAAGTCCAGCAAGGCCCACCAAAACCAAAAAGTCGCCCATACGGTCGACAAAGCGTTCCACGCCAGGCGAAGGGCGGCGGCGGTCGTCCCAATCAAGGCCATTTTCGCGAAACTTGGCTTCGGTCTGGGTTTGCAATGCTTGCAGATCGGCCCCTGCGGGCAAGATCATACGATACGCGCTGTCAAAGAGCGTGCCCGGGCCCAGTAGGCCCGACTGCGCCAGATCAGCGCGCAGAACGATTACGCGGGGGGCAAAACTAAAGCCCGATGTGGCGCTGTCGGGTTCGGCAATTAGGCGGGCGGCTAGGCGAAATGTTGTCTCGCCCAGTTTGAACGTATCGCCAATGGCAAGGCCCAACTGATCGGCCAAAACCCCGTCCACCACCGCGCCCGCCGCGCCGTTTTGTGGGGCAAAGGCGGCTGGCAAATCAGCAGCGCCCTCCATTTGGACAGCGCCCAGCAGCGGATAGGCAGCATCCACCGCCTTAACGGCCAACAAAACCCGTTGATCGCCCGCCACGGCCATGGAACGAAAATCGACAATTTCGGATAGCTTTTCGCTGATGCTTTCAAGATAGGCGCGTTCTGCGTAACTGGCAAAGCGGTAGGTGAACTGCGCCTGCGCATCCCCGCCCAGCAACACCGCCCCCTGTTCCGTTAGGCCCGATTGTATCGAGGCGCGCACCATGCCGACCCCAGCAATGGCCCCAACGCCCAGCGCAAGGCAGGCCAGAAACACGGCAAATCCGCGTAGTCCGCCCCGCAATTCGCGTGCGGCTATGCGGGCGGCTAAGGCGATGCTCATGCTGTCACCTTGGCCTTGGCGTTTGGCGCGGGTTTGGCTGCGCTGTCTTCAGCAATCCGCCCGTCAACCAGACGAATGGTGCGCCCGCAGCGCGCGGCAAGTTCGGGGGCATGGGTGACCATAATCAA
>CAXNJD010000169.1:0-4440 GCA_964202545.1 Cypionkella sp. | reverse complement strand
TGGGCGGCATCTGCCGCGCCTTGCGGCGATGCGATGGCGCGCGGCAGATAAATGATGGCCGTGACGGCCATTGCGAGATACATCTGAATTATGAAAATAAAAGAGGCCAGCCAGCGGATAGGCTGGCGGATGAAATTGGGCATTAGGTCAACTCCGTTAACTTGCGATGGGCGGCGGCGCGGGTGGCAAAAAAGGCCACGATCCCTGCCAAGGGTGGCAAGATGAGGGGTGTCAGCCAACCCCAGCCTTGAAATCCTAGGCCCGTTAAAAATCCGCCAGCTTCGTCAGCGGCAGGCAGGATGGATACGGCAATCATACCTGCAAAGGTTCCTGTCAAAGCCCCTGCCAGCGCGCGCAGGGTAAAGCGGCGCACAAAGGCGGCTGCAATATAGCCGTCGCGCGCGCCCACAAGGCGCAGCACTTTGATTACGCCTGCATTTGCCGCGAGCGCGGCACTGGCAGCCAGAGTGATCATCGCCGCTGTTGCCCCCGTGATCAGCGCGATGGACAATAAGCCGAGCAGTCGCAGGCGTTGGGCCGCAATGGCCAGCGGCTTGCGCCAGCGGGTGTGATCGTCCAGAACCGCGCCTGGGGCTTCGGCGGCAAGGCGTTGGCGCAGGCCTTCGCTGTCATACCCGCTGGTATCCTCGTTAATCTCGATCAAACGAGGCAGGGGCAGGGTATCGACGGGCAGATCGGGGCCAAACCAAGGGGCGAGCAGGGCGCGCTGTTCGTCTGCCGTCAGGGCGCGCGCGCTGGCAATGCCGGGCGTGGTTTGCAGCACGTTCAGCACCGCCTGAATTTGCAGATCAATCTGGTCTTGGGGCGCGGACAGGCGGACAGTTGCCGTGCGTTCCAGAGCGTCTGACCACCGTTCGGCCAAGCGCCCTGATGCCAGTGCCAAGGCCAGCGCGAACACCGCCAAAAACGCCATTGCGCCTGCCGTAAATGTTGTCAGCCAAGCGGTATGGCCAGAGGGCGGCACGATACTGTCTGCGCTGCTATCGGGGGTAAAGCTGGCGCGCAAAGATGCGATGATTTGGCTGGGGCGCATTACAGATCTGCCCCCGCCAGCTGAATCCGTTTGTTTGAAATGCGCAGCACGCGCGCGGCGACTTGGGATTTAGCCTGACGGATCAGGTTCATATCATGGGTGGCAATCAGCACAGTTTTGCCCATGCGGTTCAATTCCATCAACAGCGTCAGCAGGCGCAGCGACATATCCCAATCAAGGTTGCCCGTAGGCTCGTCTGCCAAAATCACATCGGGGCCCATAATCACGGCACGGGCTAAGGCGGCGCGCTGGCGTTCCCCGCCCGAAAGCTGGGGCGGATAGGCGCGGGCCAAGGGGGCAAGGCCGACCCAATCCATAAGTTCACGCAAATCGCGCGGTTCGGCAAACTGGCCCGAAACGGTTAGGGGCAGAGTGATATTTTCATCGACGGTCAGATGATCGAGAAATTGACAGTCTTGGTGCACCACGCCGATGCGGCGGCGCGCAAAGGCGATATCATCGCGCGACATAGAGGAGGCGATTTGATCCAGAATCGTCACGCGCCCTGCATTGGGAAGCAGTTCGGCATAGCAAAGTTTCAGAAAGGTGGATTTTCCTGCACCTGATGGGCCTGTCAGAAAATGAAAAGAGCCCGCCACAAGGCGCAGGTTTATGTCGGCCAACAAGTTACTGCCGTCATAGCCATAAGAAACCCCTTCAAACGCAATCACGCCCTAACCCCTTTGGCCGCCGCTCACCACAACCTACCATTGCCTAAGGGCTAGCCGGATTCAATGGTACATGGTGCTGTAAGAGGCTATGCTGCACAAAAGATCACACAGGTGGCTCAGGGGCTTTTAGTGCACGCAGAAGGTTGATAGAGTTTCCAAAACAATGACCAATTGGATTTCGCAGCCCATGCGCCTGCAATGCCCGAACTGTGATGCTGAGTACGAGGTCGGCGCCTCGGCGATCCCCTTTGATGGGCGCGATGTGCAATGTTCCAATTGCGGCCATGGCTGGTTTCAAGCCCACCCCGATTTTGAAGTCGATTACGCGATTGAGTCTGCCCTGTATGATCCGCCGCCGCCTTTAGCACACGGTGGTGAGACGCCGTTGCCCATCCCACGGCGCGAGCTTGATCCCGAGGCGCTGCGGGTATTGCGCGAAGAGGTCGCACTTGAAGAGGCGAAGCGCGCCGAAGATGCGGCGCGCGCGCAGGCGGCCGCCAAACCCGCGCCGCAAGACGACGGCCCAGAGGCAGTGCTGGATGCGATGGTCGCCAAGGATGCGCGAGACCAACGATCGGGCTTGCGGTCTGAAGGTCAGGCTGATGGGCAGGCAGGCAGCTATCGTTCTCGTCCAGACAGGGATGCCGATCTGCGCGACATCGAGGCCGAATTGGACGCCGACCAGAATGCGCAGGCCGAAAATGCGAATTTTGTCGCACCTTCGCCGCGCGTATCGGCCCGCCGTGTGGCCCGCCTTAAGGGTTTGAATGACGATGCCGCGCCGCAGACTGCGCCGATAATGCCGCAGTCCAGTGCAACTATGGATAAAGGCCCAGATCTTCGGGACGATTTTGCCAATGCCTTACCCAAACCGAGCATGAAATCTGGCGGCCGCGCAGGGTTTTACATGGTTATGCTGGGTGCGATTTTGGCGGCGGCGGGATATGTTTTTGGCCCAGATTTGGCGAGCGCCGTGCCAGAACTTTCGGCACCAGTGGGGCAGTACATTACCTTTGTAAACAGCCTGCGCGATCAGGTGCAGGTGATTGTACCGCAAGCGCTGGCCATGGCAAAAGAGGTGCCTGCAATGGCCAAAGGCGCGGTTCAATCTGTGCTGGATTGGGTCGCAGCGCAGGGCTGGATTTAGCTTTGGCCTTCAGATTTTAGCAGGGCTGTTAGCCCTGCCTGATAGGTGGGATACAGAAGCTTTACCCCAAGTGCGGATTTAATTTTATCATTCCTGATGCGTTTGGATTCGGCATAAAAGCTGCGCACCATTTCGGGCAGAATGGCGGTTTCAAAGTTGATTTTTGGCGGATGGGGGGCCCCAAGCAGATCAGCCGCATAGCACAGCACCTCTTCGGGGGGGGCTGGGTTATCATCGCAGACATTGTAGATTTGGCCAGCACAGGGCGCGGCGATAGATGCTGCAAGCACTTGGGCAATATCTTCGACATGAGTGCGGGAAAAAACTTGGTTCTGTTTGATGATCTGGCGGGCCGATCCGTCGCGTATTTTCTGGAACGGGCCGCGCCCAGGCCCATAGATGCCTGCAAGGCGAAATACATGCATTGGCAGACCCGTTGCTAGCCATTGGCCTTCGGCCAAAACGCGGGCGGTTGCGCGCGGTGATTGCGGTTTGGGTGGGGTATTTTCATCGACCCACGCGCCCTGATGGTCGCCATAAACAGCCGTTGTGGACAGATAGCCCACCCACTTTGGACGCGCTGCGCGGATAGAATCGCCCGCCTGCGCTAGAAATACATCCCCTTCAGCAGTGGGCGCGGCGCTGACCAAAATATGGTTGGCACGAGCAAGGGCGGGGGTTAAATCGCACGGATAGATGACCGCCTCGACCCCCGCCTGCGCCATTTCAGCGGCGCGCGCGGGCGTGCGCGCCGTGCCAATAACCTGCCATCCGTGTGGGATCAGGCGGGCTGCCAGTTCTTCGGCGCAGTAGCCGTGGCCAAGGGTAAGAAGCGTGTTCATGGGCGCGTTATCCCGCGCAATCTGGCGCATATCAAGGTGATTTTGCAAGGCGCTCTCCACAACTTGTGCGTCACCATATCGTCACGTGGTCGGCCTAAAAGCGCGCAAATATCAGCAAACACTTGCCAGCGGCACACCAAACCCCTTAGATGCTGGGTCAAAAGAGAGAAGAAGAATGAGCAAACCACCCCTATCGACCCTATTCCCATCTGTGCACGATGCGCGCAGCTTTACAAATGCCGCCGAGGCAGTGGACTATCTGATCCTGATTTATCGCAGTGCGACCGAGTTTTTGACCCGCGCTTTTAGCCATGCCGCGACAGAGGGCAAACCTGACACGCGCTTGCGCGCCTATTACCCCGAAATTCGCCTGACAGTCACGCAGCATGATAAAATTGACAGCCGCCTGTCCTATGGCCACGTGGCTGGCCCAGGCACCTATTCCACCACCATCACGCGGCCTGATCTGTTTCGCAATTATTTGATTGGTCAGATTGACCTGCTGATGCAAAATCACGGCGTGCCCGTGCAAATAGGCCCGTCCGACACGCCGATCCCTGTACATTTTGCTGTTGCAGGCAACCAAGATGTGGCCATTCCCCAAGAAGGAAGCCTGACCTTTTCGCTGCGCGATGTGTTCGATGTGCCCGATTTGGCCACTACGAATGATGATATTGTCAACGGCACGCGCATGTATAACGAAGACGGCTCGCGCCCGCTGGCCCC
>CAXNJD010000168.1:0-4503 GCA_964202545.1 Cypionkella sp. | reverse complement strand
ACCGCCCCCGCATCGCCGCGCGTCACCCCTTCAAGATAGGTACGCATATAGGACATCAGCATCGCGCTGGCCCCCCATGTCAGCATCGCGCCCAGCATCCCCAGCGCAACATAGCGCCGCCGCAGCAGCCCCAGCAGCGCGCCAAAACTTTTACGCCCCGTGCCTGCCATCGGCGGCATCGCGGCGGCCTGCCAAACCACCACCGCCCCCGCAACGGGTACCAGTGCCCAAAACACCGCGCGCCAGCCAAATTCGGCCGCAGCCCATGTCGCAATGGGCGCGGCAAAGGCTGCGGCCACCGCTTGGCCCAGATACATAATGCTTAGCGCGCGCGGCACATCGGCGGGGGGGACAAGGCGCATGATGGTCGCGGTGGACAGTGACCAGAACGCCCCCACCGCCATGCCCAAAAACACGCGCCCCCCCATCAGCGCCCAGACATCGGTGGCAACCGCGATCAGCACCGAGGATAGCATCATCAGCGCGCCCACTGCCGCCAGCAAATCTTTGCGGTTCAAATCCCCGCCCCATGTGGTGATGAACAAACTCGTGATCACCGCAAATGCGCCCGAAACCGCATTGGCCTGCCCTGCCTGCCCTTCGGTTACGCCCAGACCTTGGGCCAAGGGAGACAGGACAGAAACGGGCATAAACTCGACCGCAATCAGCACGCCCGCGCAGGCGGCCATCGACAAAACGGCAGCGCCCGTGGCGCGGGTGGTTTGGGTGGGGGGCATGGGCTGTCCTTTGAATTTGGCCATTTAATTTGGCCTTTGAATTTAGGGCAAACTAGCCCGCGTTCGGGATAAAGGCCAGTGTCGGCAAGCGCGCGTGCCGCCTAGGGCTTGGCCAACCCCGCGCTATGCCCTAAGCGTTGCATTATGGTTAACCTTACCCAAATCACCACTGCAAATACCCATCTTTTGGCGCGCACCGCGCCCGATGTGTTTGACGAAGCTATCGACCCCGCCCGCCTTGCTGGCTTTGTCGCGGCGGGCGGGCATTTCATGGCTGTGGCGATGGACGGCGATGTCGCAATTGCCCAAATCCGCGCGATGGTGCAGCACCAGCCTGATGCGCCGCCTGTGCTATATATCGACAATTTGGGCGTGACTGAGGCCTATCAAGGCAAAGGCATTGCCCGCAGTTTGGTAGAATACGCGCTGGCATGGGGCGCAGGCATGGGCTGCGATGGGGCTTGGGTGGCCACGGAATTGGATAATCATCCCGCCTTGGGCCTTTACCGCGCCTATGAAAGTGCGCCCATGGAAGCAGTGGCCTATTGCCAGTTGCGCCTTGCGCCACCCGCCTAACATGCGCCTGCGCCGCTCGCCCGCGCAGGTTTGCGGTTCTGGCCAGTTCTGGCGCGCTGCTGGTAGCATTCGTGCTAATTAACCAATTCAATGTTGGTTTAATGCCTTAACCGTTGCATCGCGATCTTTTGCACAACCAGCAGTCGGGCCAGCCCAGTCGCCCCAATCGCGCGAGCCCCACTTTGCCCCTTTACCCCGCCAAGCGCCCAGCGCAGATTGCGCCAAAAGGAGCCTGCCATGACCATCACCGCCTTTCTGGCCTTTGCCGCGCTGTCGCTTTTCGCCGCCATATCCCCTGGCCCTGCCGTATTGATGGCCGCGCGCACGGGCCTGACCGAGGGGTTTCGCACGGGCGCGATGCTGGCCGTCGGCATTGGCGCGGGGGCGGTGTTTTGGGCCAGCGCCGCCATGTTCGGGCTAAACATTTTGTTCGCCGCTGCCCCTGCCCTCTTGTGGGCGCTGAAAATTGGCGGCGGGGCTTATTTGGTTTGGATGGGGATCAAACTGTGGCGGGATGCGAAAACCCCGTTTAACACCGAAGACACCCGCGCCCTGCCCCGCAGCCCGATGTCGGCCTTTCGCCTTGGGCTGGTTACGCAGTTGTCTAACCCCAAACCCGCCGTGATGTTTTCGGCGATCTTTCTTGGAACAGTGCCGCCTGCCACACCCATTTGGGTTTATGGCGCGCTGTTGGCCGTTGTGATGCTGAACGAAACCATCTGGAACATTCTTGTGGCGCGCATCTTCTCGACATCCGCTACGCGGGCGCGGTATATCAGCCTGAAGACCATTATCGACCGCAGCTTTGGCGGGCTACTTGCCTTGCTGGGCGTGCGCGTCGCACTCACCTGAAGGAGCCATTATGATCGACCGTTTGCCGCATGAAAAAGGGTTCCATGTGTCGTGGGATCAAATCCACCGCGACGCGCGCGCGCTAGCGTGGCGGCTGGATGGCAAGGGGCCAGATAATGGCTTGTGGAAGGCGGTTGTGGGCATCACGCGCGGCGGGTTGGTGCCTGCAATGATTGTTGCGCGCGAATTGGACGTGCGGGTGGTGGATACGATTTCCGTCATTTCTTACGCCCACCAAGATCGCGGCGATGCGGTGATGACCAAGGCTCCGCAGGCCGATCTTATGGGCGATGGCACAGGAATTTTGATTGTCGATGATCTGGTCGATAGCGGCAAAACGCTGGAACTGGTGCGCAAGATGTATCCAAATGCGCATTTTGCCACGGTTTACGCCAAACCTTCGGGCAAGCCGCAGGTCGACACCTATATCACCGAGGTCAGCCAAGACACATGGATTTTCTTTCCATGGGACATGGCGCTGCAGTATGTGCAGCCGTTTCGCGGCAAGGATTAATCCATGAACCCCGCCCTTGCACGCACGGATGCCCCCCCTGTGATGGAGGCGCGCCGCTGGCTCGAGGGCGTGATCCACCCCGCAAACCGCCCGCTGATCAATATCAGCCAAGCCGCCCCAGTTGATCTGCCGCCCATGGCGCTGCGGCAGGCCATTGCCGATGCCGCATTGCACAATCCTGATGCGCATCTTTACGGCCCCGTGCTGGGCCTGCCTGCCCTGCGCGCCGAAGTGGCCACCCAGTTTTCCGCGGCCTATGGCGGGGCCATTGCCCCTGCCCAAGTGGCCATAACCCAAGGCTGCAACCAAGCCTTTTGCGCCGCGATCAGCACTTTGGCAGGCGCAGGGGATGAGGTGATTTTGCCGACCCCGTGGTATTTCAATCACAAAATGTGGCTGGATATGCAGGGCATTGCGGCCATTGCCCTGCCCGTGGGCGCAGGCATGATCCCATCGGCAGATGATGCGCGCGCATTGATAACCCCGCGCACCCGCGCCATTGTGCTGGTTACCCCAAACAACCCCACGGGCGCAGAATACCCTGCCGAGACCTTAACCGCGTTTCGCGATTTGGCGCGCGCGCATGGGCTGGCCTTGATCGTCGATGAAACCTACCGCGACTTTGATGCACGCTCTGGCGCACCGCATGATCTTTTCGCCTCAGATTGGGATGATTGCTTGATCCAGTTGTATTCCTTTTCCAAAGCTTACCGCCTAACGGGCCACCGCGTGGGGGCAATTCTTGCCAGCGAAAGCCGCCTGATCCAGATCGAAAAGTTTTTGGACACTGTCGCCATTTGCCCCAGCCAACTGGGCCAAATCGCAGCCCTTTGGGGGATGCAGCACCTTAGCCAATGGCTGGCGGGCGAGAGGGCCGAGAATTTGGCCCGCCGCGCCGCGCTGCAAGCGGGGTTTGCACAGGTGGACGGCTGGCAGGTTTTGGGCTGCGGGGCGTATTTCGCCTATGTGCGCCACCCGTTCGATATGGCCGCGCCCGATTTGGCGCGCGATTTGGTGGGCAAAGCATCATTGCTGGCCCTGCCGGGCACAATGTTTCGCCCCAAGGGCGATGCGCAGGGCGCGCGCGAATTGCGCATTGCTTTTGCCAATGTAGACAGCACGGCGCTGGGCGAGGTTTGCGCGCGGCTGGCCGCCTATCGCCCCTAAGGCCCATAAGGGGGGCTTGCGCGGCTAGCTGACATCAAACCGCGTCACGCCGCGCCGCAGCGCGTCAACGGGCTGGGTCTGAATGGCCGCTTGGTGCGCGCGCTGATCACAGCTGGCGCGCGGGCAGATACGGCAGTTGATGCCGATTTGCGTCATGCGGGCATTGGCCATCGAAAACCCCTCGGCATAGCCAATTTCGGGGGCATAGCGAATGGCGCAGCCCATCGCCACGGCAAGGCGGTTATCTTGTGCGTGACGTTCCCACGTTGGGCGATCCACTGTGCGCGAAAACACGAAAAACTGGCTGTGATCAGGCATTTCCACAAATTGCGGGATGATACGGCTGGGCGTGCGAAAGCTGGTATGCACATCCAGCCGCGGGCAGGCCCCGCCATATTCAGCAAGGTGAAAATCAGATGCATTGAACCGCTTGGTCACGTTGCCGCCCTTATCAATCCGCATGAAAAAGAACGGCACGCCCTGCGCGCCTTCGCGCTGCAGGGTGGTCGCGCGGTGGCAGGCCTGTTCAAAACTTACGTCAAAGCGGGTGGCCAAATGGTCAAAATCATACATCGATTCGCGCGCCTCGGCCAGAAAGGCGTCATAGGGCATCAGCACAGCGGCGGCGAAGTAATTGGCCAGTTCCACGCGCAGCCG
>CAXNJD010000167.1:0-4515 GCA_964202545.1 Cypionkella sp. | reverse complement strand
TCTGCCGCGTAAAGTTCGGCTGGTATGGCAATCCTGGGATCGGGCTAAGCCATGTGCTGCGCCGCGCCGTGGCAGATGGCAGCTTAACTGTGGAAGAAACCAGCAACTTTGGCTTGCTGCTTGGCCTGCACGCCGCCCGCCTTGGGGTGCCGTTCTTGCCTGCCCGCATTCTGCTTGACGGCGACATGCCCGCCCAAGCGGTGGGCACGTCGCGTGTCGAGTGTCCGTTTACGGGCGAGAGGCTGTCCGCCGTGGCCGCCATCCGCCCCGATGTGGCGCTGATCCACGCCCAACAGGCTGACGCGGCGGGCAATGTGCAATTGTGGGGGATTAAGGGCGACACCATCGAAGGCGCCGAAGCGTCCCGCCGTGTGATCTGCACTGTCGAACGTATTGTCCCGTCCGACGTGATCGCCCAATCCCCGTCAAATACTGTGCTGTCTGCGAGCATGGTCACTGCCGTTGCGCTTGCGCCGATGGGCGCATATCCTTCTTATGTCGAGGGGTTCTATGGCCGCGACGATGCGGCCTACCGCGCGTTTGAAAGTCTGTCGCGCAAAGCCAATCTGCTGGCCGATTACATTAAGACCACCGTCCATGACCCTGCCTCGCATGAGGAATTTGTTGCCGCGATGCAGGCAGGGAGGAACGGCGATGTCTGATCGAGATATGGACGCATCGTGGCGGATGGCATGGCTGGGTGCTAAGCAGATTGTCCCGCACGAGGTGGTTTTTGTCGGTATCGGTGCCCCCTGTCAGGCCGCGATGGTTGCACGGCGGATGGGCAATGACCACATGACCATGATCTTTGAATCTGGGGTCATCGGGGCCAACCCAGACGAGATGCCGCTGTCCACAGGATCGCCCACAGTGGCCAAAGGGGCTTTGATGGTCACCGATATGCTTGGGGTCTTTGCCCTTTTGCAGCGCGGCGGGATCGGTCTGGGCATTCTGTCGGGGGCCGAAGTTGACGCGGCGGGTAACCTCAATAGCACCGTCATCGGCCCGTATGACCAGCCTAAGCTGCGGCTGCCCGGCTCGGGCGGGGCGCATGACATTGCGCTTTTGGCGCGCCGAGTGATGATCTTGATGCCGCACGACCCTAAGCGGTTTGTTCGCAAGGTAGATTTCATCACCAGTCCCGGGCACGGTGCGCACAGCGGGCGGGCGGGGCTGGGGGCGGGGCCTGCGGTGCTGGTCACCACGCGCGCGGTGTTTGCGTTCCACGACGCCCGCCCCGTTCTTGTGGCCCATTTCGATGACCTCACCACCGAAGAAGCCACCCAAGGGATCGATTGGGACATCGCCGTTTCGCCCGATCTGCAACGCCTGCCAGTGCCTGATCCTTCGATCGCAGCCCTTATCAAATCCTTCAGCGGAGAACTTTTGTGACAGCCCTATCTGGTATCCGGGTCCTTGACCTGACGCGCGTGCTTGCGGGGCCGCTTTGCTCCATGATCCTTGGCGATATGGGGGCCGATGTGGTCAAAGTCGAACCGCCAGGCGGCGACGATACCCGCGCTTGGGGGCCGCCACATGCGGGTGGCGAGGCGGCCTATTATCTGGGCATTAACCGCAACAAGCGCGGCATCGTGCTTGATCTGTCCAATGAGGAAGGCCGCGCGATGCTTGCAGACCTGATCAAGGGCTGCGACGTGCTAATCGAAAACTACAAGCTTGGGACCCTAGACAAATGGGGCCTTGGCGACGCGTGGCTGCGCGAGCAAGCTCCCCAAGTCGTGCGCTGTTCGATCACTGGCTATGGCCAAAAAGGCCCCAAGGCACATTTGCCCGGCTATGATTTCATCCTGCAGGCCGAAAGCGGGCTGATGAGCATCACGGGCGAAGTCGGCAGCGGCCCAGTCAAGCATGGCGTCGCTATCGTTGACATAACCACAGGCCTTTATGCTGCCATCGCGAGTCTGGGCGCGCTGAACGCGCGGCACGAAACGGGGCTTGGGCAAAGCGTGTCGGTGTCGCTTTATCAGACGGGCATTTCGGTGCTGTGCAATGTGGCTGCCAATGCGCTTGTGTCGGGCAAGCCTTCGGGCCGCTTTGGTAACGGACATCCCAATATCGTCCCTTACCGCACTTTTACTGCCGCTGATGGCGAACTGGCGCTGGCTGTGGGCAATGACCAGCAATTCGCCCGCTTTGCCGAATTGGCGGGGCACCCCGAATGGGCCGCCGACCCGCGAATGGCCAAGAATTCAGACCGCGTGGTGAACCGAGCCCTTGTCGATGATGCAATTAGCGCGGTGATCTCACAGCGCGCAGTGATCGATTGGGTTGAAGCGTTGCGCAAGGTGGGTGTTCCCTGCGGTGCGGTCAATTCTGTGCAGACTGCCTTGGCCGAAGAGCAGACCAAAGCGCTGGGACTTATTGCCGAGATTGAACATCCTTTGGCGGGCCTTGTGCGTAGCATCGCACCTGCCTTTACCATGAGCATGACGCCCCCCACCGTGCGCCGCGCACCGCCGACCCTTGGCCAGCATACCGACGAGGTTGTGGCAGGCCTGCGACACGATCCCGCATCGGTCTGGGCCAGCCCCAGCGCGGGTGACAATACCTGATGCCTGCCAGTTTATCCCATGTCGGCATCGCTGTCCCTGATCTTGACGCCGCGATCACGCATTTTACCGCCAGGTTGGGTGTGGCCCCAGGGCCAGTTCTGACCAATGAAATTCAGCGGGTGCGGCTGGTGCAGTTCGATTTGGGCAACGCCCGCGTCGAACTTTTGTCGCCCCTTACGGATGATGGCCCAGTCGCAGCCTTTTTGGCGCGTAACCCCAAGGGCGGGCTGCATCATGTGGCGCTGGCAAGCGGTGATCTTGACGACGATCTGGCGGCCCATCAGGTCGCAGGTGTGCGCGTTCTTGCCCCACCCAGCGTTAACGTCTTTGGCAAGCGGATTGCTTTTCTGCATCCTTCCGATATGCTTGGCATACTGGTCGAGCTGGAAGGGCCCTGAAGGCTTCGGCCTGCAAAGGGTTACCAAGAGGGACGCATGGAACTTCGTCAGCTGCGCTACTTTCTGGGTGTCACGGCGGCGGGCAGCTTTGGCCGCGCGGCCAGCCAGTTACATATTGCCCAACCCGCGCTCAGCCGCCAGATCAAGGCGCTGGAGGAAGAATTCGGCGTCGAACTTTTGTTCCGCAACGCGCGCGGCGTTCAAGTGACCGAGGCGGGCGAGCGGTTTCGCGCGCTGGCCGAGGCAATGGTGCGCTCGATCGAGAACATGCGGCTTGAGGTCTCAAATCTGGCTGATGAGCCAAGTGGATTGGTTGTCGTGGGTCTGCCGCCGTCGATCGCGCATCTGGTGACCATCCACCTGATCGAGGCCTGCGAGGCCCGCTTTCCCAAGGTCACGCTGCGGATCATCGAGGCGCTAAGCGTGTTTCTGGTGGACTGGCTGGAACTGGGAAAGATCGATGTTGCCGTATTAACCAACCCCCGCGAAAGCTATGCCATCGAGCGCCGCGATCTGGCCGAAGAAGATATGGTGCTTGTGGGCGTGCCCGCACGGGTGCCAAATGGGCTGCAATCTGTACGGCTAGAGGATCTTGAAAACTACAAGATCGTCATCAGCCAAGGCTTTGAGCGCGTGATACAGCCGTGGTGCGACGCGGCCAACATTACGCCCCATTATGCGATGAAGCTAGACAGTGTGCCAATCGTGCAAGACATGACACGGCGCGGGCTTTACTGCACGATTGTGCCGTATGGCATGGTGCATAACGATGTGGCGGCAGGGCGGCTGAACGCCGTCCGCTTTGATCCGCCGATCACGCGGCGGCTGGTCATGGCCTTTAGTTCGCGCCGCCCGATTTCGCTGAGCATGTCGAGGGTTTTCGAGTTGCTTGAGTCAGAGGTGAATTTGATCCAGACCCAGATCCGCGACCCCTGATCCGTTCTATAGGGCGATGTTTTGTCCAGTTCGCGCGGATTTCTTCTATCGCAAGCGTTGGCATCCACGCCTCTTGCGCCGCAGTATGTTCGGCGGGCATGCCTGTAACGTGCCGGCCGCGCTATGTCTGCGTTTTGTTGGTCAAGAGGGGGCGACCTACCTATTAACACCTTATGGCATGACTTCGAATTTATCGACATCAACCATACCATGATCGGTAATCTTTAAATGCGGGATTACGGGCAGGCAAAGGAACGCCAATTGCAAGAACGGCTCTTCCAGAACCACGCCTAAACTTATCGCCGCAGCCCTTAGGGCGGTCAGGTCGATGTGCACCTGTTCAAAGGAATTCAGGCTCATCAGCCCTGCCACGGGCAGGGCAAGTTCGGCCAGAATTTGACCGCCCTTTACAACGACAAATCCGCCCTCAATTTCGCCAAGCCTGTTCGCGGCCAGCGCCATATCGGCGTAATCGGCCCCCACCACAGTGATATTGTGATGATCGTGGCAAACAGTGGAGGCTATCGCCCCTGCCTGCATCCCAAACCCTTGCACAAAGCCCGTGGCGATATTGCCGTTCTTGCCGTACCGTTCGATCACGGCTATTT
>CAXNJD010000166.1:0-4544 GCA_964202545.1 Cypionkella sp. | reverse complement strand
CCTTTTGCACATCGGTTCCGCCGCACAAGATCAATTCGGCTGCAATTTCCGTACGGGTTCCCAGCGATCCCACGCCGATATAACCGCGCGATAGCTCTTCCGACACCACAACCATCGATTCCTTTGACATTCCAAAGCCGCCAAATTCTTCGGGGATAGTCAGCCCAAACACACCCATTTCGGCCAGTTCGCTGATGATCTCCATCGGGATCAACTCGTCCTTTAGGTGCCAATCATGGGCGTGCGGAATAACTTTGTCATCGGCAAAGCGACGGAATTGGTCGCGGATCATGTCCAATTCTTCGCCAAGGCCCACATTGCCAAATGTCGCGCGCCCAAAGTTGTCTTGCATCAGTTCCGACAGCGCCATGCGGGCGGCATTGGTGTTGCCATTGGCAATCAGATGCGCGCTGGCCGCACTTGGAGCCGCGCTGATGCCCATATCAGACAGGCGGATCATCTCGCCCTGTGACATTGGGATGCCGCCGAAGATTTGCGCCAAATATTCGCCAAAGGCAACTTGATGGATCAAGGCTTCCATTTGCCCAAATTGTCCACGCGCTGCCAATGCCTCGGCCCAAGCCTGCATTTGGCGCAGCGCCTCGGTATAAGTCGCCAGCCATGCCACACCATGCGCAGCGGTCTGGTGCGCCTCAAGCAGCGCAGTGTCAGGCTTGCCTGCAGGCGCGCAGGCCGCGCGCAGGGCGGTGATGCCCGATGCCAACACCGCATCTGCATCGTGCAAGGCGCTGGCTGTGGTGGACAAAAGATCATCCATCAAAAAGCTGTGGGGCATAGGCTGTCCATCATGCGGCATAGCGAGTCTCTCAATCTCGGGTGCGATTCTGCAACTGCGAAAGGGTTAGACCCTTTGCGCCCGCCGCGCAATAAGATTTCACAAGGCGGGCCGTTTGCGTTCTAAAATGTCGCAGCCACTTGCAAATGCGCCTCTCGCCTTCTTAGCCGCTGACCGCTACACTGAAAATGGCGAGGCGTCATGGGCGAACTTATTTCTTTAATTGGAGGGCATGATCTGGCGCTGGCGCTGGCCGTGACGCTGTTTGCGGGGTTTGTCAAAGGCGCGGTCGGCTTTGCTATGCCGCTGATCATGATGGGGGCGTTTTCCAGCTTTTTGTCGCCAGACATGGCGCTGGCGGGCTTGGTATTGCCCACGCTGGCCTCGAACATTTCTCAGGCCTTTCGCCAAGGTTGGCGGCCTGCGCGCGATACGGCGCGCAGATACTGGCGGATATTGGTGGCGACTATAGCGTTCATCCCGATCTCGGCGCAGTTTTTCTGGGCCATTCCGCAGGGTGTTTTTTTGATAATGCTGGGCCTGCCGATCACCGCTTTTGCAGCTGCGCAATTGGCTGGCCTGCCGATGGCGCTCAATCTGCAACACCGCGCGCGGGCCGAATGGGTTTCGGGCATCATCGGCGGGATTTATGGCGGTGTGTCGGGTATTTGGGGCCCGCCGCTTCATATTTATTTGCTGTCCACTCAAACGAGTAAAATTGAAACCTTGCGCGTGCAGGGGGTGGTTTTTTTGATTGGGGCATCCGTGCTGTTGGGTGTGCATATACAGACAGGGCTGCTGGACACACCGCGGCTGACATTTTCGGCTCTTTTGGTGCTGCCTGCGCTGATCGGCCAAGCCGTCGGCTTTGCTGTGCAAGACCGCCTTGACCAAACGCGCTTTCGTCGCGCAACGCTGGTTCTGCTTGTGCTGACAGGGCTGAATTTGATCCACCAAGCGCTGATCTAACCGCGATGCATTGAACTTTATGGCACCTGTATTATTCCACGGGTGCGGGAACTATTGGCAAATTAGCGCGGCGCAGCAAATGGGCGTGCAGTGCAACCCCTGCGCCCGCCAGCGCGATCATCGCCATGCCGATCAAGGAAATGTTATTAGGGATATGGCCAAACACCAGCCAGCCCAGCAGGCCCGCCCAAAACAGGTGCAGATAGTTGACAGGCGCAAGCAGGCTTGCATCAGCCTCGCGGTAGGCGGCGGTAATCAGGAAATGGCCCGCTGTGGCGATAATTCCCAGCAGCGCGACATAAGCCCAATCGATACCTTGCGGCAGCGGGCCTACGCCCGTGGCGGCCAGCATAATGCAAAAGGCCGCGAGCCCCACCCATGCCGTGTGAAACATCAGCGCGGGGGTTGTTTCGGTTTTGGCCAACTCGCGCGATAGCAGGTTATAGCTGGCGGCGCACACCGCGTTGATCAGAGAAAAGATCACGCCCCAAAAGTCCAGCCCAGACCCCGGCCGCGCAATCAGCAAAACCCCCGCAAACCCAATGGCCGCGCCAATCCAGCCTATGGGGCTTGCCGCCTCGCCCATCAGCCATACGGCGGCAAACATCACTATAAACGGCGATAGGTAAATGATGGCCACTGTTTCGGCTACGGGCATATGTCGCAGGGCAAGACCCATCATCAGCGATCCGAGCGTTAGCGATGCTGCGCGCAGCACCACCAGCCACGGGCGGTTAACACGCAGCATCGCGCGGCCATGACGCGGCCCGAAAAGTGCAACGATAAGGGTCAGATTTATAGCGTAACGCAGCGCCATCACCAGTGGCACGGCGTAAAGCATCGTCAAGTGTTTGCTGGCGACATCGCCAATTGCAAACAACATCACCGCCGCTGTGATCAAGCCAATGCCCCTCAAGGGCCTAGCCGGTTGATGCCCCATAAACATATCCTTTAGTCGTATGTTTGGAAAATTTGCCTTATAAATATTGCCATGTTCGCGCCGAAATTACTCCTTAATTACCCTTTATACACCAAGGCAAAATAACTTAGACCAAAGAACTTTTGCGCGTGTGGGTGCGTGGGCGCAAAACTTTTACGCGAGTGTTTGTGGGGTGAATGGTCATGGCTAGGGAAATGCGGGTTCTCGCGCTTAAAGCGTCAGGTGCTGCTATAAAGTCAATCTACGTGTTCGGTTGCCGAAATTCCGGTACGAATTACGTCAACAGCTTGATTATCAACAACTGTGCCACTTCCGAAGGCCGCAGTCTATATGACCCCCAGAATAAAGACCGCTTTGGCTGGAAACATGGTTTTCCTATGATGATCGCCGCGCCGCGCGACGTTTTGACAATTGCTGTCCACCGCGAGCCAATCGCGTGGCTCCACAGCATGAACCGCACCCCATGGCACGCAGCGCGCCATTTGCAAAAAATCCCATTTTCGCAGTTCATCCGCAAGGAATGGATGTCCGTCATCGATGACGTCGGGTTTGGCATTGCTCCAGAAAGCCCATTATGGCAAAGTGAACTCTTGGCTGACCGCGACCCGTTGACGGGACTTCGCTTTGCCAATGCGATGCAACTGCGCAATTCAAAAAATCGCGGCTTCAGCAGCTTGGATCACAAGTCTGACAATGTGCTGCGTGTCAATTACGAAACTGTCCTAGCCGACCCTGAGGGGTTTTTGGACGGCGTTTGCACGGCCTACAACCTGCGCCGCAAGATCAACTTCGATCCTGTTTTGTATGATCGCGCCACACCGGGGCGCGGCGTTTTCAAAGCGAAAGAAGTCCCGCATATTTCAGAGGCGGATTTCGACTTGATCCGCAGCGAACTGGACATGCACCAAGAAAACAACTTGGGCTACGAATTGCCCATGCGCGCGCGCCTTTACGCTGCATAAGCGGGCTTGCGCCGCGCTGCGCTTGCGGGTATGGACAGCCCAACAGCTGCTTCTGGGTCCAAACCAGACGCTACCGAACCAGATGCGCGGGCCTGCTGGCCCGCTTTTTCATTTAAAGGCACCGATGTCAGATCTGATCGCCAAAACCGCTATGGATCGCCGCTTGGCCGATATCATCATCCCCGTGATCGAGGGGTTGGGGTTTGAACTGGTGCGCATTCGCCTGATGGGCGGGCAAACGCGCACGCTGCAAATCATGGCCGACCGCCCAGATGGCGGCATCGAAGTGGATGAATGCGGCGCAATTTCAACCGCCGTTTCCGCCGTGATGGATGTGGAAGACCCGATTGAGGAAAACTACATCCTCGAAGTGTCCTCTCCTGGCATTGACCGCCCATTGACGCGGCTGAAAGATTTCGAGGCGTGGAAAGGCTGGGAAGCCCGCCTTGAGACGACCGAATTGATCGATGGCCGCCGCAGGTTTAAAGGCATGCTGGCGGGCGTCGAGGGCGACGAAGTGCTGATCGAAATTGAAGAGGGTAAAGAAACCCTCACCATCGGCTTGCAATTTGACTGGCTGTCAGATGCCAAGCTGATTTTGACCGATGATTTGATTGCCGAAATGCTGCGCCA
Organism: Cypionkella sp.; assembly: GCA_964202545.1. Taxonomy (GTDB): domain Bacteria; phylum Pseudomonadota; class Alphaproteobacteria; order Rhodobacterales; family Rhodobacteraceae; genus Cypionkella. The sequence goes on along the minus strand of CAXNJD010000166.1, from coordinate 244 downwards.
GAAAAAGGTCAGCGGCCAAATCAGCGATAACGAGATCGACGAAGACCAATTTGACGAAATTGAAACCGATGCGGGCGATGATGACGACATCGCGGCAGTTGCAAAACACTAAGCGGGAGAAGACCTATGGCGATTACCTCGGCCAACCAGCTGGAACTGTTGCAAACCGCCGAAGCGGTGGCACGCGAAAAGATGATCGATCCCGATCTGGTGATCGCGGCGATGGAAGACAGTCTCGCGCGCG
>CAXNJD010000165.1:0-4549 GCA_964202545.1 Cypionkella sp. | reverse complement strand
CAAAACCGCTAGGCCTAAGAAAACACTTTTTGAGGGCCCCATGCTGGACACTGCCACCCTTACTGCCCGAACAGACGAGATTTTGGCCTCCCATCTGGGGCGCGAGGGGGCTTTGCTGCCGATCCTGCACGATATTCAGGCCGAATTTGGCTATATCCCGCAAGATTGCCTGCCGCAAATAGCGCGCGCGCTGAATATTTCGCGCGCCGAAGTGCATGGCGTTGTGTCATTCTATCATGATTTCCGCGAGGTGCCCGCGGGCCGCCATGTGGTTAAACTGTGCCGCGCCGAAGCGTGCCAAGCCATGGGCGCTGATGAATTATCCGCCCATGCCCGCGCAAAGCTGGGGGTAGATTGGCACGAAACCACGGCAGATGGCGCGGTAACACTAGAGCCTGTGTTTTGCCTTGGCCTTTGTGCGTGCGGCCCGGCCGCGATTGTTGATGGTAAACTGATCGCACGTTTAGATGCGGCAAAACTTAATCAAATTCTGAGGGATTTAGCATGAAGATCTACTTGCCCCTAGACAGCGTTGCCGTGGCATTAGGCGCTGAGGATTTAGTCCACGCGATTACCGCTCATGCATCAAAAACGGGTGTTCAGGTTGAGCTGATCCGCAACGGATCTCGCGGCATGGTCTGGCTTGAACCGCTGGTCGAGGTGGAAACCCCCTCTGGCCGCATTGGCTTTGGCCCTTTCACAACCGCCGATGTGCCCGCACTTTTTGCCGATTTGGCACAGCATCCCAAAGCACTGGGCCTTGTCGAAGAGCTGCCTTGGATGGCGGGCCAAACGCGGCTCACCTTTGCGCGCTGCGGCGTGATTGACCCGCTGAATTACGACGACTTTAACGCAAATGGTGGCTTTGCGGGCCTAACCCGCGCGCTGGATATGGCCAGCGCCGACATTGTTGCCGAAGTCACCGCATCGGGCCTGCGCGGGCGCGGCGGCGCGGGCTTTCCCACGGGGATTAAATGGAAGACCGTAGCAGACGCTAAGGCGGCGCAGAAATACATCGTCTGCAACGCCGATGAAGGCGACAGCGCAACCTTTGCCGACCGTATGCTGATGGAAGGTGATCCGCTGACGCTGATCGAAGGCATGATTATTGCGGGGCTGGCCACCGGGGCGACCAAGGGATTCGTGTACATTCGTTCGGAATATCCCATTGCAATTGACGTGATGCAAAAGGCGGTGCTGCTTGCCCGTGCCAATGGCGTTCTAGGGGCCAGCGTTATGGGGCGCGGCCCTGCGTTTGATATGGAAATTCGTGTCGGCGCGGGTGCCTATGTTTGCGGCGAAGAAACCAGCCTTTTGAACAGCCTAGAGGGCAAGCGCGGCGTTGTGCGCGCGAAGCCCCCCCTGCCCGCGCTGCAAGGGTTTATGGGCCTGCCAACAGTGGTGAATAACGTCATTTCGCTGGCATCTATCCCTGTTATCATGGCTAAAGGGGCTGCACATTACGCAGCAATCGGCCTTGGACGTTCGCGCGGCACGATCCCATTGCAAATTGCGGGAAATGTCAAATATGGCGGGCTATTTGAAGTGGGCTTTGGCCTGAGCCTAGGGCAGATTGTCGATGATATTGCGGGCGGCACGGCAACAGGGCGGCCTGTGAAGGCGGTGCAGGTTGGCGGCCCCTTAGGTGCGTATTTCCCGCGTGCGCTGTTTGATACGCCCTTTGGATACGAAGAATTTGCGGGCAAAGAAGGCCTAATTGGCCACGCGGGCCTGACAGTGTTTGACGACAGCGCCGATATGCTGGCCCAGGCCCGCTTTGCGATGGAATTCTGCGCGATTGAATCTTGCGGCAAATGCACGCCCTGCCGCATTGGCGCGGTGCGGGGGGTGGAAACCGTTGACCGCATTGCCAAGGGCGATACCGCCGCCATTCCCCTACTGAACGATCTGTGCGCAACGATGAAGTCAGGCTCGCTTTGCGCGCTTGGCGGGTTCACACCCTATCCTGTTCTGTCCGCGCTAAACCACTTCCCCGCCGATTTTGCGCGGGTCAAGGAGGCTGCAGAATGACCGAACCCGTCAAAGGCCCAGCCTCTTATTTCCCATCTATCGAGAAGAAATATGGCCAGCCTATTCAGCATTGGTTCGATGTGATCGCCCCTTTGCTGGATAATCCGCATATGCAGATCGTTGCCCATCTAAAAGATAATCACGCCATGGGCCATGGGCATGCCAATGCCATCGTCGCCCATCAGCTTGCCATAAAGAAAGGTGCTTAAGATGAAAGACTTCATCATTCCCGACCGTGATTATGGCACCCCAGCAGCCAAATCTAAACAGATGGTCACATTGACGATTGACGGCTTTGATGTGACGGTTCCAGAAGGAACCTCGATCATGCGGGCTGCGGCCGAAATTGGTATTTCTGTGCCAAAACTGTGCGCCACGGATTCGGTCGATGCCTTTGGCTCTTGTCGGCTGTGCCTTGTCGAAATCGAAGGCCGCAATGGCACGCCAGCATCCTGCACCACGCCCGTGGCGGCAGGGCTGAAAGTAACCACGCAAAACAGCAAACTGAAACAGTTGCGCCGCGGCGTGATGGAACTGTACATCAGCGATCACCCGCTAGATTGCCTGACATGCAGCGCCAATGGTGACTGCGAATTGCAAGTTATGGCAGGGGCAGTGGGCCTGCGCGATGTGCGATACGAGGCGGTACAAACCCACTTCCGCGCGAAAGACAACAGCGGGCAAGTAAACCCTCAATACATTCCGCGCGACGATTCCAACCCCTATTTCAGCTATGATCCCCAAAAATGCATCGTCTGCTCGCGCTGCGTGCGCGCCTGCGAAGAAGTGCAAGGCACCTTTGCCCTAACCATCGAAGGTCGTGGCTTTGACAGCCGCGTTTCCTTTGGCGCGAAAACCGATACCGCCCTTACATCCGATTGCGTGTCTTGCGGGGCCTGCGTGGCCGCCTGCCCCACCGCGACGTTGCAAGAAAAATCCATCATCGAAATCGGCACGCCAGAACGCAGCGTTATCACCACTTGCGCATACTGCGGCGTTGGCTGTTCGTTCAAGGCCGAACTGCGCGGCGACGAATTGGTGCGCATGGTGCCGTACAAACACGGCAAAGCAAACCGCGGCCATTCCTGCGTGAAGGGCCGCTTCGCCTATGGCTATGCCAGCCATCAGGATCGAATCCTAAACCCGATGATCCGCGAGAATATCGCCGACCCGTGGCGCGAAGTGTCTTGGGCCGAGGCGATGGAATTTACCGCCGCCCGCATGAAGAGTATTATCGATACGCATGGCCGTCATTCGGTGGGGGTTATCACATCGTCCCGTTGCACCAACGAAGAGGCGTATTTGGTGCAAAAGCTGACGCGCGCTGTGTTTATGAACAACAATACAGATACCTGTGCGCGGGTCTGCCATTCGCCCACGGGTTACGGGCTGGGCCAAACGCTGGGCACCAGCGCAGGTACACAAGACTTTGATTCGGTTGAACAAACTGATGTTGTGATTGTGATCGGCGCAAACCCAACCGATGGCCACCCTGTCTTTGCATCCCGCCTGAAAAAGCGTCTGCGCGCGGGGGCCAAGCTGATTGTGATCGACCCACGTCGCACTGATATGGTGCAAAGCCCGCATATCAAGGCGTCCCATCATCTGGCCCTGACACCCGGCACCAACGTGGCCGTGGTCACCGCGCTGGCCCATGTAATTGTCACCGAAGGCCTGTTTGACGAGGCCTTTATCCGCGAGCGTTGCGATTGGGACGAATTCCAAGATTACGCAGAATTTGCCGCGCGCCCCGAAAACAGCCCCGAATCCACCGCTCTGCTGACTGGCGTTTCGTCGGATGAACTGCGCGCCGCAGCCCGCCTTTATGCCAAAGGCGGCAATGGCGCGATTTATTACGGGCTGGGCGTGACCGAGCATTCGCAGGGCTCAACCACCGTGATCGGCATTGCCAACCTTGCGATGATGACGGGCAATGTTGGCCGCGCGGGCGTGGGCGTGAACCCACTGCGCGGGCAAAACAACGTGCAAGGCAGCTGCGATATGGGCAGCTTCCCGCACGAACTTCCGGGCTATCGCCATGTCAAAGGCGAAGGCGTGCGCGAGATTTTCCAAAAGGTCTGGGGCGTTCAGATTGATGACGAACCTGGCCTGCGCATTCCTAATATGTTGGATGCAGCAATGGAAGGCACCTTTAAAGGCCTGTATTGCCAAGGCGAAGACATCCTTCAATCTGACCCCGACACAAAGCACGTGGCGGCAGGGCTTGCGGCGATGGACTGCGTCATTGTGCATGACCTATTCCTGAATGAAACCGCCAATTACGCGCATGTGTTCTTGCCCGGTTCCACCTTTTTGGAAAAAGATGGCACCTTTACCAACGCCGAACGCCGCATCAACCGCGTGCGCAAGGTCATGGCACCGCGCAACGGCTATGCCGACTGGGAAATCACGCAGATGCTGGCCCGCGCTATGGGGGCCAATTGGGGCTATACGCATCCGTCCCAAATCATGGACGAGATAGCGATGACCACCCCCAGTTTTGCGGGCGTGAACTATG
>CAXNJD010000164.1:0-4560 GCA_964202545.1 Cypionkella sp. | reverse complement strand
TCGCCACCGAGGGCCTGCCAGGCCTGCCCGAAAAGCCGCCCCTTGGCGAAGAGATTTTGTGGCAAGGTCGCCCCAATGCTTGGGCGCTGGCGCGTGAGGCATATAAGATTACTTGGGTTGGTGGATACTTTGTGGCCCTTGGCCTGTGGCAGGGCAGCGCCGCTTTCGGTAACAATGGTGCAGGGGGTGTGGCTGTGCTGTTGCCCTATCTGGCAGTGGGCGCGCGCGCCGTGGGTATCCTTGGCCTGATGGCATGGGTGCAGGCGCGCGGCACTGTGTACACCATTACATCCGCCCGTGTGGCGATGCGGGTTGGGGCGGCGCTAACTGTCACGCTGAACCTGCCCTTTAAGCAAATTGGCGCTGCGCATCTGGCGCATGGCGCGTCAAAATCGGGCACGCTAGCCTTTGAAACACTGGGCGATACGCGCATTTCCTATCTGGTACTGTGGCCCCATGCGCGGCCATGGGCCTTAGGCCGCGCCCAGCCTGCGCTGCGCGCCATTCCCAATGCCGATGCCGTGGCCAAAATCTTTTCCGATGCGGCCCAATCGCGCCTAAACATCCCAGTCGTTGCGCGTCATAGCGCAATGCCCGCACCCGTAGCCGCTGAATAGGAGCCAGTTATGACCGACTTTAGCCAACCAAAACCACGCGATCCTGAAATGATCCCCCGCCCGCTGCTGCTGGCCATGCTGGGGTTGGTTCTGGCCACGCTAGCGTTGACCACCTTTTCCGTGGTGACGGGGCGCGATAAGGTGGGCGTGCCGCAGGATGCTGCCATTGTTCATCAGCGCAGCATAATCTTGCAAGGCGGCGGCGCGCAGGCTGTTACTGTAATGGACGAAAACGGCCAACTGCTGATGGATCTGCCCCACGGCGGCTTTATAACTGTTATCCAAAACGGGCTAGAGCGCGCCCGCACTGTTGCCCGCGCTGACCAATCTGCACCTGTTCGCATAGTGGAATATGCGAATGGCCGTCTAAGTGTTATCGACGATACCACGGGTTGGAGTGTGGAACTCGGCAGTTTCGGGTCTGATAACCGCGCCGCGTTCGAGCGGCTGATACATCTGCAATAAAAAAACAAACCAAGGGAACAAAATCATGGGTTTTTTTACACGAGAGGTTGAACAGGTGCCCTGCACCGTCGAGGTTAGCCACCGCTTTGAAAGCCTGCACGCGCATGTGCGGTTTGATAACGGCGCGGTGGTGCATCCTGGGGATGAAGTTTTGGTGCATGGCGCGCCAATCATGGCCGCCTTTGGCGAGCTAATTGTTGAAGAGCGCGCCGCCACTATCACCCGCGCTAGCCTGATTGAACGCATGTGGACACGCGCCACAGGCGATTTCGGCTTTATGGAATTGTGCGAATTTTCATTTTCCGAGGAGATCAAGCTATGAACGCGCAATCTGGCGAACTTGCCCCGCATTTTGCCGATGATCTGGGCATTGACACCACAGTGACCACGGCAATGGCCACCGAGACCACGCTGCTGAACCCGCGCTTTTACACCACCGATTTTGAAGAGCTTGACCGTGTTGACGTCTCGCGCGTGCGCGTGGAATGGGACGCGCTGATTGCGCAGATGAAATCTGACCCGAATAAAAGCCATTTTAAGAAAAACGCTGACTGGGACGTTATTGACTGGGCAGGCATGGAACCCACCCTGCGCCGCGAATTTATCGATTTTCTGGTATCGTCCTGCACGGCCGAATTTTCGGGCTGTGTTTTGTACAAGGAAATGAAGCGGCGCGGCAGCAACCCTGATATTTGCGAGCTATTCAATTACATGGCCCGCGACGAGGCCCGCCATGCAGGATTTATCAACGATGCCCTACGTGAGGCGGGCGTTGCCGTGAACCTTGGCTTTCTGACCCGCGCCAAGAAATACACCTATTTCCGCCCCAAGTTTATCTATTACGCCACCTATCTTTCGGAAAAGATCGGGTACGCGCGCTATATCACTATTTTCCGTCATCTAGAGGCGAACCCAGACCAGCGCTTTCATCCGATTTTCAAATGGTTCCGCGAATGGTGCAATGACGAGTTTTCGCATGGCGAGGCCTTTGCCCTGCTGATGCGCACAGATCCCAAACTGACCTCTAGCTTTGCCAACAAACTGTGGATCCGCTTCTTTTTAACGGCGGTGTATTCCACCATGTATGTGCGCGATCATGCCCGCCCCGCCTTTCATCAGGCCTTGGGTGTGGATATTGAATGGTATGATCAAGAGGTGTTCCGCAAAACATCTGCCATCGCGCGGCAGGTCTTTCCGATTGAGATTGACATTGATCACCCCCGCTGGCTGCCAAACCTGCGGCGCATGCGCGATGCCTTTGGCCAAATGGATGCAGGCACGCGCCAAGGCGGGCTTGCGGGCTGGGTGCAGCGGATGTTGGGCGGTGCCAAGGCGGCATACGGATTTGCGGCGATTTACACGATTCCCGTCATCAAAAGCACGCCGCCCGTGAATGTGCGGCTGGAGCCAAGCTATTGAAATACTCTAGCAAAACCATTGCAGGCAAGGCACAGGGGGGGGCGCGATGAATAGCCCTCTTCTGGCTGCGCTTGGCGTTTTGCTGGCGTGGTGGCTGTCAACGGGGCTAATCCTGTGGCGCGTGCGCGTGGCCGATAATGGCCCTGCGCATGGGCATAGGCGTTCGGTTATTGGCGGTATTCCGTTGCTGGGCTTTGGCGTATGGGGGGCAGTCGTTTCATCTGGCGATCCAACCACTTTTGGCGTTTATTTGGGCTTCGCCGCCGCTTTGGCGCTGTGGGGATGGGTAGAGTTGGCCTTTTTGTCGGGCGTTCTGACAGGGCCGAACCAAACGCCCAGCCCTTCGGGCCTAAGCCCGCGCGCACGATTTATCCGCGCGTTTCTGGCTATTGCTTGGCACGAATTGGCGCTAGCCGCCATCATGATCGGGCTGATTTGGGCGCAATGGGGTGGGGAGAATATCATCGCTGCAGCTACATTTGCCCTTTTGCTGCTTGCGCGGACTTTGGCAAAAATCAACCTTTTCCTTGGCGTGCCACGCATCAATCTGCAGTTTATCCCTGGCCCAATCAACCACATGAAAAGCCACTTTCGCATTGCTCCCGCCACAGGATTTTTGCTAGTATCTATCTGCATCTTGGTCATACTTACGGTTCTTCTGATCATACGGGCACTGGACGGAATTACCCCCGAAATTAGCCTTGGCTATACCGTACTTGCTGCCTTGGCCGCACTTGCACTTTTGGAACATCTTTTCATGGTCTTGCCTTTGCCCGACGCAAAACTTTGGGCTTGGATGCTGCCAAAAGTAAAACCAACGATAAAGACACTAAAGGAATAATCCATGAACTTTGACGCCCTATTCACCGCCCAGCTGGATGCCCTGAAAGCCGAAGGCAATTACCGCACCTATGCCGAGCTGGAACGCAAGCGCGGGGCGTTTCCGCGGGCGGCTTCGCATAAGGATGGCGAGGTCAGCGATATAACTGTTTGGTGCAGCAACGATTATCTGGGCATGGGCCAGCACCCCGATGTGGTGGCCGCGATGGTGGACTGCGTTCAGGCCTGCGGCACGGGCGCGGGGGGCACGCGCAATATCTCGGGCAACACGCATCATCATCTGATGCTGGAACGCGAGTTGGCCGATTTGCACGGCAAGGAAGGTGCTTTGCTGTTCACCAGCGGTTACGTGTCCAACTGGGCGGCGCTGTCGACGCTGGGCGCGCGTATCCCGAACGCGGTGATCTTGTCGGATGCAGGCAACCACGCCTCGATGATCGAAGGCGTGCGCCATTCACGCGCCGACAAAGTGATTTGGAAGCATAACGATTGGCGCGATCTTGACCGCAAACTTGCTGCCGTGGGCGACCGACCCAAGATTGTCGCCTTTGAATCGGTCTATTCGATGGACGGCGATATCGCCCCGATCAAGGAAATCGTGCAGGTGGCAAAGGCGCACGGCGCGATGACCTATATCGACGAAGTGCACGCAGTGGGCATGTACGGCCCCCGTGGCGGCGGCGTGTCCGAACGCGAAGGGCTGGCAGATCAGATCGATCTGATCGAGGGCACTTTGGGCAAGGCTTACGGCGTGGTCGGCGGCTATATCACGGGGTCTGCGCCCCTGTGCGATTTTATCCGCAGCTTTGCCAGCGGGTTTATCTTTACCACCGCCCTGCCGCCCGCGGTTGCGGCGGCGGCAACCGCCAGCATCCGCCATCTGAAAACCTCGCAGATCGAACGTCAGCGCCAGCAACAACAAGTTGCAAAACTGCGCGCGCGGCTAGACCGCCTTGGCATTCCGCATATGAAGAACGACAGCCATATCGTGCCCGTGATGATCGGCGATCCCGTCAAATGCCGCATGATTTCAGATATTTTGATGCGCGAATGGGGCATTTACGTGCAGCCCATCAACTATCCCACCGTGGCAAAAGGCACCGAACGCCTGCGCATCACCCCATCACCCTATCACACAGATGCCGATATCGACCATCTGGCAACAGCGCTGCATTCGCTGTGGTCACGCTGCGCTATTTCTCATGCGGTGGCTTAGGGC
>CAXNJD010000163.1:0-4579 GCA_964202545.1 Cypionkella sp. | reverse complement strand
GCCAAATGCGCGATATGGGCTGGCCCCACTTCGCAGCAGCCGCCGACAATGGTTGCCCCGATGTCCACCCAAGCCATTGCAAATTCGGTGTATTTTTCTGGTGTTAGATCATGGCGGTGGGTTAGTTCCTTGACCGTGGGGGCATCTTTCAGAAAATTCCCTGAAATGTGGGTAAAGCCATTGGCATAGGCCCCAAACGGCAAACCAAGGGTTTTCAGCCCCGCCATTGCATCCGCCATCGCTTCGGGAACCGAGCAGTTGGCCAAAACGGCAGCAATCGGAATCGCCTGCATGACACTGGCCAGATCGGTGACAAGTTCGCCCGACCGCAACCGCGATCCATCATGGTCATCGACGCTGACCGACAGCCAAACAGGTTTGCCCGATGCCTGCGCGCCCAACGCCGCACCATGCGCCATTTCAACCGAGGCCATGGTTTCGCACAAGATCATATCGACGTGGGGGCCAAGGATGCGGGCGATTTCGGCGTATTTTGGCGCGGCGATGTCAACGGCTTGGGTCACTTCGGGGCGGTAGGTGGCGTCCAGCGGCCGCATCGACCCTGCAATGCGCCCGCGCCCGACGCTGCCGCGCGCTTCATGCGCTTCGGCCAAGGCGCGCAGATGCAGGGCGTGAAACATGCCATCTAGATCAAAACGTTCCAGACGGTCGTGGTGAATGGCATAGGTATTTGTTGTGGCAATGGATGCGCCCGCATTGAAATAATCCAGATGAATATCGCGCACCAGGCCAGGATGGTCGATCATTACACGGGTTGCCCACAGCGGGCTTGGATCATCGCCCGAACGGGCCACCAGTTCCTGCCCCATGCCGCCATCTAACAACGTGATTTGTGCCATTTACGCCCCCAAAACTTTCGCCGATACTTTCGCGCACAATCGGTGTTTATCCGCCTAAGTTCAAGGCCAGCATGATGGATTATGATACGGTGCCAGCGGCCGAATTCGGCGCCGCTTTGCAGGGCGTCACCCTGAACCTGCTGACGCGGGATGTGCAAGGCGAGGCGGCCTTTTTGGCGGGGGTGTTTGGCTGTGCCATCCACCGCCTAAGCGATGATTACGCCATTGTTGTGCATGATGAAATAGTGATGCAGCTGCATTCAGATCGCACATTTGCCGTCCACCCGCTGTACGGGCTTTTGCCCGAAGCAGGCCCGCGTGGTGCGGGGATAGAAATTCGGCTGCACGGGGTAGACCCCGATGCGGCCTGCGCAATGGCGCTTGATTTTGCGGATGCTGTGGTGCTGGCTGCGGCGCAAGATAAGTCAGGCCACGGCCTGCGCGAAGCGGTTATTCTTTCGCCCAGCGGCTATGCCTTTGTGCCCAGCCTGCCACTTTAGCAGTGCTGCGCTATAGCCGCGCATCGGCGAAAACTTCGGCCAACAGAGGCACCAGCCACGCTTCATCTGCATCTGAAAATGCAGCGGGGGTGTCACTGTCTAGATCGAACACGCCCAACAACTGGCCCTGTGCGTTGAAAACGGGCAGTACAAGTTCAGATTTCGTGCTGGACGAACAGCCGATATGGCCATCGAACGCCTCGACATCGGGCACGTTTTGCACCTGCCCCGTGCGCGCGCAGGCGCCGCAAACCCCGCGTGAAAAGGGAATGGTTAGGCAGCCATGCCCGCCTTGATAGGGGCCAATTTTCAGAAGGTCAGGCGCGACAACGCGGTAAAAGCCTGTCCAGTCCGCACAGGGATGATTTCTATGCACCTCGCAGGCGATGGTTGCCATCAGCGCGATGGTGTCGGTTTCGCCGGCGGTTAGGGCGCGAATGTTTTGCACAAGCTCTTGCATGGATCACCTGTTTGCGATGATCTGGTGTCGCTGTTGCAGACCAGCGGGTCAAGCCACAAGCGCATGGGCGGGCAGGCGAAAGCGCAGAAAGTTCTGATCGCGAAATCGCGAATATTGCAAATCTTGGGCCAAACTGCGAATCAAAAACCAGCCAAAACCGCCTTCGGGCAGATCATCCAGTTGATCCAGCGCATAGGGTTTGCCCGAAGGCAAATCGTTGCTCGGCATGGGTGCGCCGCTGTCTGTGATGGTGCATTCCAAACCATTTTCGCCCAAATCGATGGACACTTCGATTGCCCCAGATTGCGCAGCATAGGCATGTTCAACAATGTTGTTCAGCACCTCGGCCATAACGATCTCGGCTGTGCCGCGCAGATCATCGGACAAACAGTTCAGCGGTTCTTGCGCGAACAGGCTGGCAAGCCCGTGCCGCACGGCCAATGCATCAGCATGGGCTATCACATGACTGGCTTGTCTGCGAAAACTTTGATGTACCGTCATGCCCTATCCCGCCTTGGCAAGATTGACAGGCAAATCACTGTGGATGGTGAATACCGTATCCATCCGCGTTAGGCGAAAAACCTTTTTCACCGTGTCGGTCAGCCCTGACAACTCGAGCTTCTGCGTCGGGCCGAGCCCCTTCATCGCGGCCACGATTGCGCCTAAGCCCGAACTGTCGATAAAGGCCACTTGCGCCAGATCTAAGACCACGCGCGGCGTACCAGCCTGCGTGATCTGACGCATCTGATCCTTAAATTGAATCGCGCTGGCCGCATCAATACGGTCTTGATCCACGCGGATTACCAAGGCATCGCCCAACTGCTGTACAACAACATTCATACCAAACCCCCAAGATTTTGGACATAGGGGTAGTTTTGCGTATAAAGGTTATTAGGCTGTAACCAACCGTCAGATTTCGGCGTTCAATTTAATTGGAATTGTAGCGGATAGCGGCCGTTTTCAAAATCGCCAAAAAGATCACACAGATCGGGGTGATCGACAGGGCCGTGTTCATCGTCAGGAACCAAGTTCTGCTCGGACACGTAGGCAACGTAGTGGCTTTTGCCGTTCTCAGCCAGCAGGTGGTAAAAAGGCTGATCGCGCAAGGGGCGGCTGTCTTCGGGGATTTGGCGATACCATTCTTCGGTGTTGGAAAAGAGCGCGTCTACGTCGAACACAACTCCACGGAAATCGTGCTTGCGATGCCGCACGACCTGACCGATGTGATATTTTGCCGCAGACTTTAGCATAGAGGATCCCCCCTTTCGATTAGTAACCTGCGCGAATGATGCTGTCTATCGCCGCGCGCCGCCATTTTGGAAACAATCTGTCAGCAATTTCACCTTGATTTGGCCATTTTCTGCGAACCTCGCGTAAGGTTGATTTGCAATTTGTGGCGTTTGGGGTATGATAGGTCAAAATAAAAAAGCGAGGGGCATATGAGCAGTCTTCTTCGCGCCATCTTGTTGCTTACGGCCCTTGCATCCTGCGGGGGTAGCAACTATTCGGCGCCGCGTAATTTGGATAACGCCTGTTCGATCATTCAACAGCGGCCAACCTATTTAAAGGCTATGGCCGCGACCGAAAGGCGTTGGGGCGTGCCAGTGGCCGTACAAATGGCAGCCATCTACCAAGAATCAAAATTTATCGGTAATGCGAAAACCCCGCACCGCTATGCACTGGGAATCATCCCGATGGGGCGGCAATCTTCGGCCTATGGCTATGCCCAAGCGTTGGACGGAACATGGGATGAATACCGCAGTGATCAGCGCCGATTTGGCGCGCGCCGCGACCGTATTTCCGATGCCACCGATTTCATGGGATGGTATATGCACGAAAGCTATGAGCGCTTGGGCATTCCAAAGAATGACGTTCAAAACCAGTATCTTGCCTATCACGAAGGGCGCACTGGCTATGCGCGAGGCAGCTATCGCGGCAAGAATTGGCTGATGGAAGTATCGGCTGAATTGGCTGGACGTGCGCAGATGTACCACCAGCAATTGCAGAGCTGCCGCTAAGGGATTTTGGGTTTACTGCGCCTTCTCGCGCTTGCGCAGTTCTGATTCGATGGCGAATTGCGATGCGGGATAATCTGCCCCCAGTGTTAAATCGCCCAAAATCACCGTGGTGTTTTTGCCCAAATCATCGGTCACCACCCATTGCCGCAGGGTCACTGGCGCGGGGGTGAACAGCAGTGCGATGCTGCCAAATTCTGGTTTTTCAGGATCGGTCGCAATCACCTGCGTGGCCGCCTGCACCTCGTCATGGGCCACCACCATGCCAGGTCGGGTCAGATCAATATTCGCGTCCAAAATCAGGCTAAGGGGCGTGCGCGACAAAGGATATTGTTCGGGCGGTTGGTTGGATTTGTCATCAAAAATCGCGACTGTCCCGCCAGAGGTCAGCACAAGACTGGCGTCAGGCGGATCATATTCAAACCGCATCCGGCCAGGGCGCTGGATGAAAATGCGGCCCGTTGAAATCGTATCATCGGAATTGATCTGCGTAAACGTCGCCTCGGCGGTTGTCATCGCGTAAAGATAGGCCGACATCTCCGCAAGGGGGATTTTCTCGGCCATGGCAGGCAGAGCGGCGGCGATTAGGGCAAGCGGGGCCAATAGGGCGGTGCGTAGGGTCATGGCTTTAGTATAGGGGATGTGTGGGCGGGTTGCATCCCCTGATGGGTCACAGTTTGGTCAAGCGGCAATGATGCGCCTAGCGTTCCTAAGCTTCTGGCAGCAAAATCTCCCGCTTCCCCA